>JBLHZH010000213.1:0-4912 GCA_047629695.1 Rhodoferax sp. | reverse complement strand
GGCAGGTCTTTGGTCATCAATTGCTCTTGCAGTGCCACGGTAGCGGTCGAAATCACCACTCGGGTCTTGCGTGACAGCGCCAGCGCCACGGTGGTTGACAAATAAGCGGCCGACTTGCCAACCCCGGTACCGGCCTGAATCACGGCAATGGCTTTAACCGGATTAGCATGTTCTCCGAGCGACACGTTCGAGAGGCTGCTGGCAATGCGTTCTGCCATGTCGCGCTGTCCTGGGCGCGAGCGAAAGCCGTCGGTAGCACTTACCACCTCGTCAAAAGCGGTCAGGGACAGAGAAGCCAGATTGTCAGCGCTCAAGGGGAACACCTGTAGGGGAGTAAATTATTTGAATTTGCATAAGCACTATTGTCGATCTGACACACTCGAATGCTATGCTGCGCGCTGAAAACAGGAAACAAGCAGATGCAAGATGGAACTCGCCTGGCCGCTGTCGATTTAGGATCGAACAGCTTTCGCCTTGAAATTGGACGTATTGAACACGGTCAGTTTTACCGTACTGAATACTTAAAAGAAACCGTTCGCCAAGGCAATGGTCTCAACGAGGATCGTAACCTGACCGTGGAAGCCATGCAGCGTGGCTGGGATTGCCTGGCCCGTTTTGGCGAGCGACTGGCCGGCTTCAACATCAACGAGGTGCGCGCCGTGGCGACGCAAACCCTGCGTGAGGCTCGCAACCGGGACGAATTTCTGGCCCGAGCCCATGAGTTACTGGGTTTTCCGATAGACGTGATCTCGGGACGCGAAGAAGCACGCCTGATTTACCAGGGCGTCGCCCATGCCCTGCCGCAAGGCCAGGAACGTCGTCTGGTGGTTGACATTGGCGGCCGCTCGACCGAACTGATTCTGGGTCAGGGCTATGAGCCCCAGCAAATGGAGTCTTACCGGGTCGGCAGCATTGCCTGGTCGACCCGCTACTTTGCCGACAACCAATTTACCCGGCACGCTTTTCAAATGGCAGAGATTGCCGCCAAAGCCGTGCTGGACGAAGCACTTAACAGCTACCGGCGTGATGGCTGGGATGTGGCCTATGGCTCTGCCGGAACCGTAGGTGCCGTCGGTGACGTGTTGGCGGTGGCGGGTTGGTCAAGCGGCGCCGTCACACGCGATGGGCTGGACTGGTTGCTCGACAAGTTGCTGAGCGCGCAGCATGCAGATCGCCTGCGTCTGCCCGGTATGAAAGATGAGCGGCGTGCTGTGATCGGCGGTGGTTTGAGTATTTTGCGAGCTATTTTTGATTTATTGCAAATCGATCAGATGCAACAGGCCAGTGGCGGCCTGCGCCATGGCCTGCTGTTTGACTTGATGGGCAATTCAGCCGACCAAAGTGATGTGCGTGACAAATCAGTGAAGCGACTGGCCAACAAATTCGGCACCGATACAACGCATGGCTTGCGCGTCGCCCAAGTGGCCCTGAACCTGTTTCAACAGCTGCAAAGTCCCGTGCCGGCAGACAACCCTCTGAGCCATCAGCGTTTGATTCAAAAACTCAACTGGGCCGCCCAGTTGCACGAAATTGGCGGCCAGATTTCGCACAGCGATTACCATAAACACGGCGCCTACATTTTGGGCTATGCCGATGCCATGGGGTTTGCCTTGTCTGAGATGCAAAGACTTAGCCAACTGGTGCTAGGCCAACGCGGCAAACTGCGCAAACTGGAAGTGGACTTTGAAGACGCCTCGTTTGTCCAGCAGTTGCTGGCCCTGCGTCTGGCCATCATTTTGTGCCACGCCCGCCGGGATCCGGATCTTGAAGGTCTGACCCTGCTGCGGGCCAACGAACCGACCAAAAGCTTTACGATGGCTTGCCGTCTCGGCTGGGCACAGGCCTTCCCTCAATCAGCCCACTTGCTTCGCGAAGAGGTGCTGGCCTGGCAGAAAACACCTTGGTCGCTGACCCTCAACGGATGCTGATGCCCTGAAATGCGAGAAATCGCCACGATAAAGAATCAACTTGCGGCGTCATAGCCAAACAATATAAACTGTATACCTCGTTTATTACAAAGAATTTGATATGACCAGCACTGAAAAAATTACCACACTACAGCCTGTTGACAAGCTAGTCGTTAGTGAACCGTCCGCCGCAAAAACCGAACTGCCAGTGTCCGCTCCCTTGACGACGCCTGCCCCTACTAGCGTCGCTGTACCCGTCGTGGCCAAAAAAATGGTGGCTAGGGCCGCACGCAAGCCCGCAGCAAAAAAATCAGGGCAGACGGCGCCAGCAGCCTTCAAGACCCCGCTCAAGACAGCGCCCAAGGCCCTTATCAAAGTAGCGGTCAAGGCACCTACCAACGCAAAGACGACACCACACCCCAAGGTTGAAAAAGTAAGCAAACTGAAAAAACCAAAACTGGTGCGTGACAGCTTTACCATCCCCAAAGTTGAATACACCGTACTGGATGACCTCAAGCAACGCGCAACCCGGTTGGCCAGTCCGGTCAAAAAAAGCGAATTGATCCGTGCCGGCGTTAAGGCCCTGGCAGCCATGTCAGACAGCGCATTTTTAGCCACTCTAAAAACAGTGCCGACCATCAAGACCGGCCGCCCCAGCAAAGACTAAGGGCGGTGAACATCACCACTGCAGCCTCGTCTCTGCGAGGCTGCAGGCCGCGGCAGTCCATGATCTCCTGAATTGCCGCGCTGCGCTCGCAAAGACGAGAAGTAGGGAAGCGGGCTCGTTACGCTTTCCTGATGCTTAAAGTACGTCGGGGGACTGCACCGTGACCACGACGGTCTGGGACATCGCCTCGCGCTCGCGGTTGCGCAGCCACCATACTGCGCCTTTTTTCACGGCGCACTCGGTCGCAGTGAGAGCCAGTAACTGGGCAATAGTCTGCCCCAATATCGGTTGATGACCGACCACCAGAACGCAACCTTTGGCTTTCGGCCATTGCACCAGCGTCAATAAGTTGGCCACGTTGCCATCGGGTGCCAGTTCCTGTCTGACCTTGAATTTACGCCCCAATGCTGCCACCGTCTGCTGGCTGCGGCGTGCCGGGCTGGCAAAAATGCGGGTCCCTTCAGGCAGATGCCGGTCCAGCCAGGCGGCCATGCGGGCCGCCTGTTTTTCACCGCGTGACGTCAAAACACGGGCCAAGTCATCGCCCTCCTCGACCCCTTCGTGGGCCTCGGCATGACGCCACAATATCAGATCCATGCTTTAGTCCCGCCCGTCGTAACGAGCCATCAAGGCGGCTTGCGCACCGTATGCTGCGCGCCGGCCTCCAGGCTTGACACGGGCATAGCGGCCATCGGCCAGCAAGTCCCAGGCGTCCACACCGTCATGCAGATAGGCGACCAGGCACTCATCCACAATCCGCTGGCGTTGCACCGGGTCGGTCACCGGCCAGGCGAGTTCGACCCGGCGCATCATGTTGCGGTTCATCCAGTCAGCGCTGGAGAGGTAAAGCGCTTCGGTTTCATCGTGACAAAAGTAGAAAACCCGCGAGTGCTCCAGAAAGCGACCAATGACGGAGCGTACTTTAATGTTCTCTGTCAGCCCCGGCACCTGGGCGGGCAACATGCAGGCGCCGCGAACGATCAAGTCGATTTTGACGCCCTTTTGCCCCGCATGAATCAGGGCATGAATCAAACCTTCGTCGGTCAGGGCGTTCATTTTGGCCACGATGCGACCAGTACCGCCGGAAGCTGCCAGAGTCGCCAGTTCATTGATTTTCTCGGTCAAACGGGCGTGCAGATAAAAGGGCGCCAGCAGCACCCGATTGAGTTTGGGCAGGCGGCTGTGGCTGGCCAGATGAACGAATACATTTTCAACATCGGTGGTCAGCAGCGGGTCCGCCGTCAGGTGACTCCAATCGGTGTACAGACGCGCCGTACGGGGGTTGTAATTACCAGTAGACAAATGGGCATAGCGTTTGAGCTGCCGGCCTTCACGACGAGTGATGAGCATCATTTTGGAATGGGTTTTTAAGCCCACCACGCCGTACAAAACCTGAGCCCCAATAGACTCCAGCATTTCCGCCCAGTTGATATTGGCTTCTTCGTCAAAGCGGGCTTTCAACTCCACCACCACCGTGACCTCTTTGCCGCGGCGGACCGCCTCGCGCAGCAAATCCATCAACTCGGAGTCGCTGCCAGTACGGTAAATCGTTTGCTTGATAGCCAGCACCTGCGGGTCGTTCACGGCTTCGCGCAAAAAGGCCAGCACACCGTCAAAAGTTTCAAATGGCTGGTGAATCAGAATATCGCGCTGTTTGAGTTGCTCAAAGAAGGAGACGCCCGGGGTCAGCTGGGTCGGATAACACGGTGTGTAGGACGGAAAGCACAAGTGGGGCGCATCCACCAGATCCACCAGTTGCGTCAAGCGCACCAGATTGACAGGGCCAGGGACGCGGTACAGGGCGGGTTCGGACAAATCAAATTGCTTTAGCAAGAAAGAAGACAAATGCTCAGAGCAACCGGCTGACACCTCCAGCCGCACAGCCTGGCCGAAATGGCGGTGTTGCAAGCCCTTGCGCAGGGCGGTGCGCAAATTTTTAACATCATCCTCGTCGACGGCCAGGTCGGAGTGACGCGTTACCCGAAACTGCGAAAACTGCCCCACATCGCGCCCCGGAAACAAATCCGCCAAGTGGGCACGGATCACGCTCGACAGCGAGACAAAAGCATTCTCCTTACCGGCGCAGACCTTGGCTGGCATGCGAATCATGCGTGGCAAAACACGCGGTACCTTGACGATGGCAATGTCGTTCTCACGTCCAAAGGCATCACGCCCCGTCAGACGCACAATAAAGTTTAGTGATTTATTGGCCACTTGCGGAAAGGGATGCGACGGGTCCAGCCCGATCGGCAGCAACAGAGGTCGAACTTCACGCTCGAAATACTGGCTGACCCAACGCCGCTGCTCAAGGTTCCGGTCACCATGCGAGACAATCTCA
>JBLHZH010000212.1:0-4912 GCA_047629695.1 Rhodoferax sp. | reverse complement strand
ACGCTACACACGACTGGCAGGCGCTGGCTAGGCCCGGCCAGACAAGGGTCTTTTACATGGGTGTGCAGCGCCTAGCGCAGATTGCCCATCAACTGATTACACATGGCCTGGCGCCGGACACTCCTGCTGCCATCGTGCGTGACGGTACTCGGGCAAGCCAGACCGTCATCGCCACCGGTCTGAGTGATCTGGTTGCATGTGCGCCGGGCTATGGCCCGCAGCCCGGCTTGCTTATTATTGGTGAGACGGTGCGACTTAGTCCTGATTTCAAACCCTCTCGATAATCACCTATGAATATTGAAAATCCCCCCGCCGTCAAACCCTATGAAAAATCAGAAGGTGAGCGCCGCGGGCTAGTCATCGTCAACACCGGTGACGGCAAAGGCAAAAGCACCGCCGCTTTCGGGCTGGCGCTGCGGGCGCACGGTCGCAGCAAGGCAGTCAAGATTTTTCAGTTCATGAAAGTCCCAAGTGCCCGCTTTGGCGAACACCGTATGTTTGAGCAATTGGGTATTCCGATTGAAGGCCTTGGCGATGGCTTCAGCTGGAAAAGCCAGGATCTGGAACACTCCGCTCAACTGGCCCGCGACGGTTGGCAAAAAGCCAAAGCCGCTATATTGAGTGGTGACTACTTTATGGTGACTCTCGATGAAATTACCTACCCACTGATTTATGGCTGGATGCCGCTGGACGACGTAATGGCGACCCTGCGGATGCGGCCCAGTCATGTCCATGTGGTGCTGACCGGGCGCCGTTGTCCCCCCGAGATCATCGAACTGGCCGATACCGTGACCGAAATGCAAATGGTTAAACACGCTTTCAAAGCGGGCATTCCGGCACAGCGCGGCATTGAGGATTGAGCACCAGCATATGACGCACCCTGATTCAGGTCCACAAGCGCCGCAGGGCTTTGCGTTCTCTGCTGAAGAGCGTGCGGCGGTTTATCGCGCCATCTTTGAGCGGCGCGATATGCGGCATTTTTCTGGGGGCGTGATCGCGCCTGAGGTGATGCGGCGTTTGCTGACTGCGGCACACCACGCGCCCAGCGTTGGCCTGATGCAGCCCTGGCGCTTTATTCGTGTGAGCGATCTGGCGCTGCGCCAGCAACTGCACGTGTTGGTTGAGCAGGAGCGGGTGCTGACGGCGCAAGCGTTAGGCGAGCGTGAAGACGCCTTCATGCGACTCAAGGTGGAAGGCCTGCTTGATGCTGCCGAGTTATGGTTAGTGGCGCTGGCCGACGGCCGCGAAAAGCACATCTTTGGGCGTCGCTCCTTGCCGCACATGGACCTGGCCTCGGTCGCCTGCGCCATTCAAAATATATGGCTGGCGGCTCGGGCCGAAGGGTTAGGCATGGGTTGGGTATCTTTGTTTGATCCCGTTGCGGTCGCCACTTTGTTACAGATGCCTGTCGGGGCCGAGCCGGTGGCATTGCTGTGTCTTGGACCGGTTCACGCTTTTTACGAAGCGCCCATGCTGCAGCAAGAGCGGTGGGCCAAACGCCAGCCACTGGCATCGGTGGTGTTTGAGAATGGCTGGGGTAAAGCCTCTTGCAACCTGAGTTAGCACACCTGCTTCCCGCCCTGGCGTTGTTGTTGGCGCTGGTGATTGACCGCTGGTGGGGCGAACCGTCAGCGCACTGGCACCCGGTGGTGTGGATGGGACATTATCTGGGCTGGGCTGGGTGCTGGGTGGCACCTGCAGCGTCGTTAACGTCGGAGCTGCCGGACACGCCGGACTATCTGTGTTTTTTACGCGGCACCCTGATGTGGCTGGTGGGCGCCAGTGTGGTCGTGCTCACGGCGGGCTGGCTGCAGCAGGGCTTGCTGCGCTTGCCTGAGCTGCTGGGCCTGCTGCCGGGTAGTTTGCTCGCTGTCTTAGGGCTAGGTCTGGCTTTGAAGCCGATGCTGGCCTGGGCGATGTTGAAAAGTGAGGTCTTGGCGGTCGAAGTGGCCTTGAATCCAGTCTACGGTGGTTCACTGGCGGGCGGGCGCGCCCGGTTGCGTTGGCTGGTCAGCCGCGATGTCACTCAGCTGACCGAATCGGAGGTACGCGAGAGCGCAATGGAGTCGCTGGCAGAAAACCTCAACGACTCGGTGGTAGCGCCGCTGTTCTGGTTTGTCTTGCTCGGTCTGCCGGGTGCTGCGCTCTACCGTTTTGCCAACACCGCTGATGCCATGTGGGGTTACCCGGACGACTATCAGGGTCGCTATTGGCAGTGGGCTGGCAAGTGGGCGGCGCGCGCCGATGATGTCTTGTCCTGGTTGCCGGCACGCCTGACGGCGTTGCTGCTGGCGGTTGTTGCAGGCGGACTGTCGCTGAGGCGTCTGACCATTGAGGCGGCCCGCACACCCTCGCCCAACAGCGGTTGGCCGATGGCGGCGCTGGCGCTGGCTTTGAAAGTACGGTTGCAAAAACCCGGTGTCTATGTGCTGAATACTGATGGGCGTGCGCCCTTGCCGGCGGATATGCAACGCGCGCTGCGTCTCGCCTTCCACGCGGTGGGGGTGCTGGCGTTACTAACCTGTATCTGGGTGATCTGGACGCTGTTGCGAGGAATCCCGCCATGACGCTCGAGTCTCGGGTGCATGGCGGCCCCGACGCGGCGGGCGTGCCGCGTTTTGATTTTTCGACCAACAGCAACGCCTGTGGCCCTTGCCCGTTGGCCCTGACCGCCGTGCAGCAGGCGGATGCCTGTCATTACCCGGACGCCAGTTATGCGCGTCTGCGCCAGCAACTGGCTGATTTTCATGGGGTGGTGCCGACTCGTGTGCTGCTGGCCGGTAGTGCCAGTGAGTTCATCTTTCGCGTCACCGCCTGGGTTGCGCAGCAGAGGCTTGGCGCTACTGACTCTCTTGCGCCGCAAGCCAGCGTGTCCCTGCCGGCGCACAGCTATGGTGATTATGCCCAGGCCGCCCAAGCCTGGGGATTGGTGGCGACCGCGTCTCCTGATACCGCTCATTTGGTCTGGGCCTGTGAGCCAGCCAGCCCCTTGGGTGGCCCGCATACCGGTTGGCCGCAGTGGTTGGTGGCGCCCCAGAGCCCCTTGGCCGGTGCGAGTCCGCTTCCCCCGCCGGCGCCGCTGATACTGGACTGTGCCTACGAGCCGCTTCGGCTGAGTGGTGTGCGGAGTCTGACGCAGTTGCAACAGGTGCAAGTCTGGCAACTCTGGACGCCCAACAAGGCGCTCGGCCTGACAGGTGTGCGTGCCGCCTATGTGATTGCACCGCTGGGTTCTGACGCGGCGGTGGCGGCGCTGGAGCGACTCTGCGCGTCGTGGCCGCTGGGTGGGCATGGCGTGGCGCTGTTGCAAAGCTGGGTGCGCCCGCCAGTGCAGCAATGGCTGGCCCAAAGCCTGCACATGCTGAGGGACTGGAAAATCCGGCAAGTGGCTTTGCTACAGGCTGTTGGCTGGCAATGTTTGCCCAGCGAGACTCCGTTTTTCTGTGCGCGTCCGGCGCAGCCACTGGACTTATCCCGGCTGCGGGCAGGCGGCATCAAACTGCGTGACACCGCCTCCTTCGGCCTGCCGGGGTATTACCGTCTCAGTGTTCAGCCGCCGCCAACGCAAGACGTGCTGGCCCAGGCCATCAGGCAGCTGCCTCCAGCCCATTCTTGAAGTGTTGCTTCATGCTCTGCATGCTGGCGTCAGCATCGCGGGCAGTAATGGCTTGCATGAGGGCGTGGTGTTCCTTCAATGATTCTTCAATCCGGCCCGATTTCAGCAGAGAGTTCTGGCGGTTAAGCTTCATGACCTTGCGTAAGTCAGTCACCACTTGGTCACGCCAGCGGTTGTTGGCAATCTCCAAGAGCCGCATGTGAAAACGCTCATTGATTTCAAAAAATAGTTCTCTGCTTTGTTGCCCGGGTCGGGCCGCCGCTTCCAGTGCGTTATGCAGCCCTTGAAGTTCTTGAATTTGTACCTCGGTGGCGTTCTGTGCGACGACGCTGGCCGCATCGGCCTCCAGCAGACTGAGCAGATGATAGACGTCGGACAAGTCGCGCTCGGAGACCTCGGTGACGTAGGCGCCGCGGCGCACTTTCATGGTGATCAGACCTTCGGCTGCCAGTACTTTGAGGGCTTCGCGCAAGGGAGTGCGGCTGATACCGTAGGCCTCGGCAATTTTTAACTCGTCAATCCGGCTGCCCGGTGGTAGTTCACGGCTGTAAATTCTCTGACGTAGCAGTTCTGCAACCTCCTCATAGAGGGCACGGGGAGCGAGTGAAAGGGCAGTCATTGATAACGAGTGTAAGCTTTTGATAATCTAGGTAATCAATAATTATAAATAACGTACGCTACAATTTATTGGCTCTGATGCTGAATAAATTCAAAAAACTTATCCTGAACGGCTGCCTCCATGACTCAAAACAACCCTGAATTTCAGTTTGCCAATTTGGAGGCCTGGACTCGGGCCGCTGCCAAATCGGCGCCTGGCGGCAATGTTGATGCCCTTAACTGGCAAACGCCGGATGGTATTACCGTCAAAGCGCTTTATACCGCCGCTGACACCGAGCACCTGCCTTACGCCAACACCTTGCCCGGATTTGAGCCCTATCTGCGCGGTCCGCAAGCCACCATGTATGCGGTGCGCCCCTGGACGATTCGCCAATACGCAGGATTTTCGACGGCAGAAGAGTCCAACGCTTTTTACCGCAAGGCGCTGGCCGCCGGTGGGCAGGGCGTCAGTGTGGCGTTTGACTTGGCCACCCACCGTGGCTACGACAGTGACCATCCGCGTGTCACTGGCGATGTCGGCAAGGCCGGCGTGGCGATTGATTCGGTGGAGGATATGAAAATTTTGTTTAACGAAATTCCGTTGAATAAAGTGTCCGTTTCCATGACCATGAATGGTGCCGTGCTACCGGTGTTGGCAGGCTATGTGGTGGCCGCGGAGGAGCAGGGCGTATCGCAAGA
>JBLHZH010000211.1:0-4988 GCA_047629695.1 Rhodoferax sp. | reverse complement strand
CAAAGAGATCGACACCGGCAGTGCTTCCGGCAAGCCGCAGTTCCACGTTTCTGCCGCCTTGGCCGAGTTCCAGGGCAACCTGATTTGGGAGCGCGCGCTGACGGGACTCAGCGCCGCCCGTGTCCGCGTGGGTGAACGCAAGCCTAGGCTTAATGACAAGTCGGTCCGGGTGATCGAGACCTTGCCGACCGGTCCCGTAGTGCGGGTGACGGCGCTTTGCAAGCGCGTAGGGGCGGTGACACCGTCGAAATTATGATCAATCGCTAAACCTTAAAAACAAAGGAACTCCCCTGTTGGCGAGTTTTTCATGCAGTGAGCTTTAACCGCTACGGCTTGGGGATCGGCTTAGCCGTCCATTTTTTTGGTGGCGCTCCGGCCCACTGTCAGGGTGCTCATTGGCTTACCGTTCGCGACGTTTCCCAAGAACATATTGCTACTTTCACCGATGTTTGGCAAGCTCCCTGCGGCCTTGGCCGTAGTGTACTCAGCCATTACTTCCTGACGTGTCAGCGAACTGGAGCCCAATGAAACGGCGGCTACTGTGGCTCGTTCACCGATGGCTGGCACTTGGCTGCGTAGTACTCGGCCATCACATCGGCGCGGGTCAGTGGCTCAGCGGCAAAAGCGGTGCTGGCGATCAGGCCGGAAACAAGAATAAGAGCGGTAGTTGTAAGTTTTTTTCATGATGAATTCCTTTCAAAAGTTTCGATATAAGCTTGAATAGATTCGGTGCCAAGCGATTTCTCTGTTCAGTCTTGAGGCGTTGTCTTCTGGATGGCAACCATTTCGATGGCCTAAATGTACTATGTCTTAAAAATACTAAA
This sequence comes from Rhodoferax sp., assembly GCA_047629695.1. Classification (GTDB taxonomy): domain Bacteria; phylum Pseudomonadota; class Gammaproteobacteria; order Burkholderiales; family Burkholderiaceae_C; genus Rhodoferax. Next base: position 4,164 of record JBLHZH010000211.1, on the reverse strand, counting down.
AAAGTATTTTTATCAATTATTTGTTGTCATTATTGGAGTGATAGACGATTGAATCTTAGTAGGGGTGCTTCAAGCAAACTCCCCCTTAAGCTCAAAATCGTTACCGTTAGGCGCCTCATGCGCGCGTGCGAGGCCAGCGCGGAGCGGGTTAATAAAACCAAAATCCAAACCATAAAACCGCACTTTTTGAAAGCGGTTTAAAGTTGCTAGGCTGAGGGGCTTTTCTGGCACGAAAAGGTGATGGAGAGCCTGGGGTCAAGACCGCTGGCTCGGCATGCAGTGCCTGCTTGACTTCTCTGCGGAAATTAGGTTGTCGAGGGAGTCACAGACTCAGAGGGCATCAGGTACAGCGTGACTCCCTGCGGGCAGGGCAGCGTTCTTAAATGGGCTGCGCTGACCCAAGTCGTCTAGGTACTGGCCGATACCTTGGCCTTCACGTTCCAGAAAACGCTCGACGGCATCGGCAAAAGACGGATGCGCCAGCCAATGGGCGCTTGATGTTTTGACAGGCAGCAGGGCCCGTGCCATTTTATGCTCCCCCTGGGCGCCACCCTCAAAGCGCTGGTAGCCCTGGGCAATGCACCAGGCCAGCGGCTGGTAATAGCAGGCCTCAAAGTGCAGGCAGTCGACCCGCTCCAGTGCACCCCAATAGCGTCCGTAGGCAACCTTTTCCTTTTTCCCCTGGCCCTCCGCTTCAGCGCTCGCGGTGTTGCTTTCGCCAATTGCGATCAAGCTTGCCGCCATCGGCTGGCCTTGTCGTTCGGCGATAAAAAGAAGCCAGTTCTCGGGCATGGTGCGGGCCATTTCCTCGAAAAATGTAGGACTCAGGTAGGGTGCATTGCCGTGTTCGAGGTAAGTGCGTTCGTAACAACGGTAAAAAAAGGCCCAGTCCTCGGGGGTAATGGCCGTACCCAGCACAGCGCGAAACGTCACCCCGGCGTCCACCACCTTACGTCGTTCTTGGCGAATTTTTTTGCGTTTTTCCTGCGCTAGCGAGGCCAGAAAAGCCTCAAAGTCAGGGTAAATCGGTGCCGTGTTAGTCCAGTGAAACTGGACCGTGTGGCGCAGCATCATGCCGGCTGCCTCGCACGCCACCAGATCATCTGCATTGGTAAAAAGCAGATGCAAGGACGAAAGTTTTTCAGCAGTACACCACTGAATCAGGGCTTGCGCCAGTACCGCGCGGTCGGCGGCGTTGCGGGCCAGCAAACGGGCGCCCGGCACTGGCGTAAAAGGCACGGCGACGAGCGCCTTGGGATAATAGCTCAGGCCGTTCTGCTGGTAGGCATTGGCCCACGCATGGTCAAACACATACTCGCCGTAAGAGTGGCTTTTAAGATAAAGCGCACATACTCCGACCAGCTGACCTGACCGCTCCAGCAAGACGAAACAAGGGGTCCAGCCGGTTGACGGTGAGGCGCTGCCGCTGTGGTGCAGCGCTGCCAGGTAGTCGTGGCGCATAAAAGGAGTAGCACCGGCTTGTGCCGCCAGCAAGTCGTTCCACTCGGCAGCAGGTACCGCGTCAGGTGAATCTAGCACCCGAATGACATAATCGTTTAATTCGTTTTTCACTTGTTTCCATTCTTTTCATACCTTGCGGACCATGACACTTAAACTCTGTGTTGCCCAACTTAACTTCGTGGTTGGCGACCTGGCGGGCAACGCCAAAAAGATCATAGAAGCAGCGCATTCTGCCTATGCCGATGGGGCTCGTTTGCTGCTGACGCCAGAACTCTCTCTTTGCGGTTACGCCGCAGAGGACCTGTTTTTGCGTCACGCTTTCATGGTCGCCTGTGATGATGCCGTGAAAACAGTGGCCCGTGAGCTGGCCGGGTTAAAAGACATGAGCGTGGTGGTGGGTCACCCCACCGGCGGCGACAGTCGGACCCGCTCGGTGGCTGTGCCCCAGCGCTTCAATGCGGCCAGTGTCTTGTGCGAAGGGGTGGTGGTGGCGACTTATGCCAAGCGGGAGCTACCCAATTACCAAGTCTTCGATGAGCGCCGTTACTTTACACCGGGACAGGATGTTTGCGTGTTTGAGGCTGGTGCGCCGGGGCAGCGGGTCAAGGTCGGACTGTTAATTTGTGAGGATGCCTGGTTTGAAGCGCCTGCGCGCCTGACCCAGGCGGCTGGCGCTGAGCTGCTGGTGGTCATCAATGCCTCGCCGTTTCATGTTGGCAAGGGCGATGAGCGCGAGCAGATGATGCGTACACGTGTCCAGGCCTGTGGCTTGCCGCTGGTTTATGCCCATCTGGTCGGTGGCCAGGACGAGGTAGTATTTGAAGGGCATTCGTTTGCCCTCCATGCCGATGGCACGGTGGTGGCCCGTGCAGCCAGTTTTATCGAAGATCAGTTACTGATCCAGACCCGTCGTGTGGCAGGCACCCTTCAGCTGGACGCCAAGGTGGCGCCTGAGCGCACGCCGGATGCCGACCTGTGGGATGCGCTGGTGCTGGGGGTGCGTGATTACGTCGGTAAAAACGGCTTCCCCAGTGTGATTCTGGGGCTCTCTGGTGGCATCGATTCGGCACTGGTGCTGGCCGTAGCCGTAGATGCACTGGGCAAAGACCGGGTGCACACGGTTATGATGCCATCGCCCTATACGGCCGACATTAGCTGGATTGATGCGCGGGACATGGCGCAGCGACTGGGCGTGCGTTATGACGAAATCTCCATAAAACCAGAGTTTGAGGCTTTCAAGGCGTCGCTCGCCCCTGCTTTCCTGGGCCGGGCCGAGGACACCACTGAAGAAAACATTCAGGCCCGAATTCGGGGGACGCTGCTGATGGCCTTATCCAATAAATTTGGCAGTATTGTGCTGACCACTGGCAATAAGTCTGAAATGGCCACCGGTTATTGCACGCTTTATGGCGACATGGCAGGCGGTTTTGCCGTTATCAAAGACCTCGTTAAGACAACAGTTTTTCGTCTGGCACGCTGGCGCAATGTTAACGATCCCTACGGCACGCACTCGGAACCGATTCCGGAGCGCATCATCACCCGCCCTCCCAGTGCTGAGTTGCGCGCAGACCAAAAAGACGAGGACAGCCTGCCGCCCTACGAGGTGCTGGACGCCATTTTGATGCGCTACATGGAAAATGACGAGAGCATCGAAGCTATTATCGCGGCCGGCTTTCGTCGTGCTGATGTGGAAAAGGTGACGCGACTGATTCAACTCAATGAATACAAACGCCGTCAGGCGCCGCTGGGCATCCGAGTGACCCACCGTAGCTTTGGCAAGGATTGGCGTTATCCTATAACCAATCGCTTTCGCGCTTAAATATCAACACTTTGTGGGACTGCTGGCTGGGTCCGGCCCCGACTGAATAGGAACAACATGAAACAGATCACCGCGATTATCAAACCCTTCAAACTCGAAGAGGTCCGCGAAGCCTTGGCCGACTGCGGTGTCACTGGACTGACAGTGACCGAGGTCAAGGGCTTTGGCCGCCAAAAAGGCCATACAGAACTTTACCGGGGTGCCGAGTACGTGGTTGACTTTTTACCCAAAGTAAAGGTTGAAGTGGTGGTCAATACCGATGACGTTGACCGTTGCGTCGATGCGATTGTGAAAGCCGCCCATAGCGGCAAGATCGGTGATGGCAAGATATTTGTCACCAGCGTGGAGCGCGTGGTGCGCATCCGTACTGGTGAGCTCGACGAGTCTGCTATTTAGTCTTGGCCAGACGCGGTTTTTTCACCAGTCGGGTGCCCGCCAGGGCATCGTGCCAAAACTGTTTTTGTGGGTGGAATCGGCTCAAAATAGCCCAAACCACGATCCAGCCGAGTACGATGACAATCGACTCAGGCGCTGACAGCTTGAAGGGGGCAACCGCTGCCAATGCGGGTAAAAACCAGAGCCAAGAGCACACATAGCGCAATAGAGCGCGTGCTTGTGTGATGGGTTGTCCCAGGCGGTCGACTACGGTGATGTCCCAAGTCTTCATCGCCAGGGTCTGACCTTTGGCCCACAGCCAGACAAAGTAAATGCCAAACACCACAAAAATGAAGGCCTGAAGAGCATTTCGGTTGTCCATGGCATTGCGGGTCTGGCTTAAGGTGCCAAACAGGTAACCTGCAATAAAAACAACACCAAACATCAACATGCCTTCATAAAGCCAGCAGGCCATGCGCCGGGCCAGACTGGGCGCTATCAACTCAGGT
>JBLHZH010000210.1:0-4990 GCA_047629695.1 Rhodoferax sp. | reverse complement strand
ACCCAGCCAGCATGTGGTTTAAGGAAGGCCATGTGGGTAGTGCTGATTTCAGTGTCTGGGGTCAGGCGCCACCCAAGCCTTGTTTCCCGACTGGCAATCTAAGGGGGTGCACATTCACTTTTTGTCACCGTACTTACCTGAGCTCAACCGCATCGAGATGTTGTGGCGCAAGATGGGACGGCGGCGTCCGTCTAGGTTACTTAAAATCAAGGAACTACAAAAAATTTTGAGAGAAACACTACGCCACCTATATCGTAAAAGTTAAGATTTTTTTACTTAGCAGCCATCGCAGGGCCTGAGGTGCCTCCATGGTCCCAATGCACTCAACAGCATTTGGCAGCTTGCTTTACATCTGCAAGCGCCGTTGACTCGGAAGTGACAGCTATTTCAGCTTGAGCGACAAGCCTACACACCCTTTACAGGTACGATGAATCCTCACTTAACTCCAGGTCACGTTCGTCCATGACTTATAACGTCACCCGCCTCAAGGTGCTATGTGCCGGCATTTTCAGCTTGATCCTGGCGGTGGGCGTGGCCCGTTTTGCCTACACACCGCTGCTGCCACTGATGCAGCAACAAGTCGACCTAGGTGTGGCAGCAGCCGGATGGCTAGCCGCTATTAACTACGCGGGTTATTTGAGCGGTGCGCTGATTGCATCGCGCATCAGCAACCTAGTGCTTAAAGATCAGCTTTACCGGATTGGCATGGTATTGGCCATTGTCAGCACGCTGGTCATGGGCTTGAGCACGAACATGGTGGTGTGGGCGCTTTCGCGTTATGTGGCGGGACTTACCAGCGCAGCGGCCATGCTGTTGGGTACTGGGCTCATCATGAACTGGCTCATCCGCAACAACCACCGCAGCGAGATGGGTATCCACTTTTCTGGCATCGGACTGGGCATTGCGGGTTGTGCAGGTGCCGTGATGCTGTTCACACACTGGCTCGACTGGCGTGAGCAATGGTTTGCGTTTACTGCCGTGGGCTGCCTGCTGCTGGTACCTGCGCTAGGCTGGTTACCCCCACCAGACAACAGCGGCCTCACCAAAAGCGGCCAAAAGCTGCAAGACAAGCCTCCCAGCCCCTTGTATTTACGTGTGTTCATGGCCGCCTACTTTTGCGCCGGCTTTGGTTATGTAGTCAGTGTGACCTTTATCGTGGCCATCGTGAACCAGTTACCAGGGTTGGCCGGATGGGGTAATTTGGCATTTTTGGCTATTGGCATCGGGGCGGCACCGGCCTGCATCATTTGGGATTTAATTGCGCGTCGCTCGGGTGACTTGAACGCGCTAATTTTGGCTGCCGTGCTGCAGATTGCAGGAATTTTGTTGCCGGTCCTGCTGCCTGGCCCCTGGGCAGCCATGCTGGGCGCCCTGCTGTTTGGCGGCACCTTCATCGGCATGGTCAGCCTGGTGCTAAGTATGGCCGGGCGCTACTACCCCACCATGCCCGCCAAGATGATGGGCAAGATGACGCTTTCGTACGGTGTTGCACAAATCATGGGCCCGGCCATCACCGGCATGATTGGGGCGCAATTTGGCAGTTACAACGCGGGTCTGTATGTGGCGGCCTGCATCATGGTGCTGGGCGTCGGACTACTGTTCACACTCAAGTCGGTGGAGCGGCGCGACGCACAGGTTGCCTATAGTCAGCCTTGAAAGAAATACTGCGTGTAAGTTTCTATTTTATCAACTGAGGATCTGGCTAGAAATAACTTCCCCAATCAATCTTCTTCGGGAATAGCCCGGTAATTCCAACGGGGCAAGACCACATCAAAAATAATGCGTCTGTTTTTCAAGAAGTCGGTTGCCACTTTTTTGCCCGTGACGTGGACCTTGCTCAGCACCTCAACCGTCACTTTCAAGCCAGTTTTTTTCGTCATCGCCATGAGTTGCCGTACGGTGTTCACGGTGTAAAAGATCGCACCCTGGCAGGCCCGCGTGACGTGGGCAAATCAACGGTGCTCAATCGGGTCGTGCTTGGAGCAGTACGGTGGGTAATGCGCGATGCGAATTTCTAGCCCCAGACCATCAGCCAGCTTTTTTAGCGCCTCTTTGAAGACATGACGGTTGTAGGCGTTGCGTTGCCAAACAGCTCTTTGTTCTTGGTGTCGATGCTGATCATGGGCTCTGCATTGCCAAAATACTGCGCCTTGAGTTTCGTAACTTTCTCGAGCTGGGCGTTGCGATCGGGATGCGCGCCCATGAATTGCTTCTTTTGTGCGGTTCGCTGGCCTATGCCATTTTTTCAGCAGTTTTCGCACCACATACTGACTCGCCAGGGGGCTCACTTTGTGCAGGAGGCACCTGCCTATGAGTTCAGGCTGCTCTCTCACAGGATGAGTGCAGGGTTTCCGTCCCCAGCAGCGGACTACACCACGGAAGAGTTAGACCTCAACACCTACTTGGTCTGTAACAAACCGGCCACCTTCGTGTTTTCCGTCAAGGGCGAATACACCATCAAACGCTTGTTTAAGCACATGGGTCGTGTCGAGTTGCGTCCCGACAATCCAACTTACCTGTCCATAAAGTTCAAGGATAGCTCAGAGCTTCAGGTGCAGGGCGTTGTCGTCGGGGTCGTTCGCCGCTACTCCTCCAAAAGTTGATCCATGGCTAGCGTACCCATGTTTGCGCTGGTGGACGTCGACAACTTTTATCTCTCCTGCGACCGCATCTTCCCGCCACAGTTTGAGCACGTGCCCATGGTCGTGCAGTCCAACAACGATGGCTGCGGGGTAGCCCGCTCCGCCGAAGTGAAGGCGCTGGGCGTAAAGATGGAAACGCCGTGGTTCAAGATGAAGGGGCTGGCCAGGGAGCACGGCATCTTGGCCTTCTCGTCGAACTACGCCTGATACGACGACATGAGCAACCGCGCCACGGCTGTGCTGCGCGACTTTTCCCCTCACATTAAGGTGTACAGCGTTGATGAGTCATTCCTGCGCGTGGAGTCGGTGGCACACCTCTATGGCGGCGTAACGGCCATGGGGCAGCAAATACGGCAGCGCGTAAAGCAGTAGACCGGATTACCGGTTTGTGTGGGCTGTAGGCCAACAAAGATGCTGGCAAAGATCGCCAACCACCTAGCCAAGAAAAACTCCGAGTTTGACAACGTGTGCGATTTGCACGCCACAATACGCCACAACACGGCCTGAGCGGCTGCAGTGGGTGCCGCAAATGGAGGTTGGTGAAGTCTGGGGAGTTGGCAGGCGCATTGCCAAGCGACTGAACGCAATGGGTGTCGAGACTGTTCTGAATCTGCGCAATGTATCCATCGAGGAAGTCCGCGCCGAGTTTGGCGTGGTGATGGAGCGCACTTGCAATGAGCTTCGTGAAATTTCTGGCCTTGATTTAGATGACGTGGTCCCGCCCAAGCAGCAGATCATGTCTTCGCGCAGCTTTGGTTCGCCCATCGAAACACTGGACGAACTGCGTGAGGCCGTCACCAGTTATGTGGCGCGTGCCGCTGAAAAGCTGCGAGCCCAACGATCAGTCTCGGCGGCGGTTCACGTTTACATCCAAACAAACCACTTCAAAGAAAGCGACCTGCAGTACAGCGAAGGCATGGTAATCCCTTTGCCAGACTCGGCCGATGACAGGCGGATGCTGACGCGTGCAGCCACTCTCGACCTTGGTCTGATCTTCAAACCAGGCTACAAGTACAAGTGGATGGGCGTCATGCTGACGCTGATTTCTGACAAAGCCAAACGTCAGGAGACGCTGTTTGATGAACCCTTGAAGCGGAAACGTTCCGCAAAGCTGATGACGACCTTGGATGCAATCAATACGGAGTTTGGCCGGGATACCTTGAGGACAGGTTCCAGCGGCACCGACAAGCGCGGGGCCATGCGTTCAGAAAATCGTTCCCCTAGGTTCACTACGCAATGGGACGCGCTACCGGTTGCTCAGTGAATGGTGCGGTCACCGGATGGTGTTATGAGACTGACGTACCAGGTCATCTTAAAGACGCACCGCTGGTTAAATTGATGCCGTTTGAAGCCGCTGTGTAATGGCTGATATCGTCGCCACTCTGACTCATGGCACCAACCATTCCAACTCGCCAGCAGGCGTGAGCCTAGCCCGGCGATGCCCGTCTTTGCTCAAGGCCAACCAGTCCATTGAGGACACTTTGAAGTTCAAAATCGCTAAATGATGCTCCCGCAGAGAGTCGGCGGTATTTTCCTCTGGGGCTTTGATGGAAGATTGGACATGTCCGGGTGGGAGTGCACTCAGATAGTCGGCAGAAGCGTGTGATTGCCTCACACGTTCCCAGGCAGCATTGACTTGCTCACCTTCAAATTCAACAGTGGCCAGCGCAGACACTCGCAACTGCCAATTTAGGCGCTTGCTCCAAAAAGTCAATTGCGCTAACGGTTGCGCCACAAGCTCTGAACATTTGGGAGAACGTGCATCGGTATAGACACGCAATGCCCACAAAGGTGCATCTGCATGCCTGAGCACCACTGTCCGCGCTTGAGGCCCACTTTGGTCAATGCCCTGTGTCGCCAAAACGGGCGTACGCCACTCGTGGTGCCTATCATGCGGTGCACGCGTCAGCTCCTGCCACAAACGTGTAACCAAACGGTCGGTAGATAGTTCTAAATTGTCTTGAGGCATAAAAATGTAAGTTGACTTTCGAGGCGCTGGAGCAAGGCGCTCTGTAAAAAATTAAAACTGACCTTTGCTCCGGCTGCGCCTTGTCGGAGGATTGAAATCGCTTGGTTTGTCTTGAATCCAGTGGATGAATCTTGCCATTTCAGGATGTGCACGCAGCGCCTGTGGCGTGGGGTAATGCCGCGCCAACTCGGTTTCTGTAAACAAGGCATGAACTTGCTTATGGCACGCTCGGTGCAAGAAAACAGTGGTCACGCCACCCCGTGATTTAGGGATCAAGTGGTGTGCGTCTCGCAGAGCTGGTGGGATGGGACGATCACAGAGTTCGCAGACCTCCATCTCCACAGCCCTCAATGGCTGAGAACGCGCCGCAGACTGCAGA
>JBLHZH010000209.1:0-4995 GCA_047629695.1 Rhodoferax sp. | reverse complement strand
TGCGCCCAGGCGTGGCGGCTTTCTGCAGGGTTTGCACCCGCGGGCCAATGGTGCGCCACAGTTCGCGCAAGTCATACACCGCCCAGACGCCATCGGCAAATTCGTTCAGCCGTTTCATGCTCATGCTGGGCGGACCGTCTTCATCAAAGGCAGACAGCGTGGGCTTGTCGGTATCGTCCTCAGTCAGAGAGACGATGGCGTCGAGCCCCCGGTTCAACCATTTGGCGCCTTCCTTGTCGCGCGGGGCCACCCATTCCTCGGACCAGGCCTCCACGGCAAACATGAAGCCCAGCGCCCACACCTGAGCAAACGCTGGCAGCACCTCGTCGCCGATTTCAGCCCGCTCCTCAGAGGGCAAGGCGGCAATAGCGCCGCGCACGTCCATCACCTCGGGCTCATAGGCGGCCTCATCGTCAAGCGCTTCAATCTTGGTATTGAGGGCCTGAGCCACTTCATTCCAGCGGCGAAACCAGAGTTCCATAAAGCGCTGCTGCTGGGCTGCATCGGCAAACGAGCCTTCGTCGTCTCCGACTTCTGCGCCCGCTTCACCAATGGCCAGCAACACCGGCAGGTACTCCGAGGGCGGGATGACACGGCGACTACAGATCAGCGCGGCCATGAAGCCTTCGCAGAACTCCCACTGCGGCGTTTCGTCGTAACGGCTGCGAAGTTCATCCAGAATGGCATCGATTTCATCAAACTCATCCGGGCTCAGAGCGGCAGGCGTTAAAAGGGGATCGGCGGTTACAGCGACCAGTGGTTGGGGTAAGTCTTGATTCATGGCCGACATTCTCCACATTTTTCTGCCGCCGGGACAGCGCTGCAGCCAACCCCTACAATTTGGAATCGCTCGTTTCAAACCACGCTAGGAGAATTCATGTTCACGCACCGCCTCGACGCGATGAAGGGCCGGGCCCCTTGAGCCAACCGTCTACTCTCGTGGAACTGCAGGCGCGCTACGGCCCCCGTTACCGTTGGCTGCTGCTGCTCTCTGTCATGGTCGGCACGATGGCCTCCATCATGTCCGCGACCATCGTCAATGTGGCGATTCCCGATATGAGCCAGCACTTCACGCTGGGTCAGGCACGTGCGCAATGGGTCACCTCCGGATTTATGGCGGCCATGACGGTCTCGATGCTGACCACGCCCTGGTTGCTGGCGCGTTACGGCTACCGACACACCTATGTCGGCACCATGGTGGTGTTGCTGGCCGGAGGCCTGGTAGGCGGCTTTGCCACCACCTTTGCGTTGGTACTGGGCGCACGCATAGTAGAAGGTCTGGCGGCCGGTGTGGTGCAGCCGATTCCGGCGATCATCATCATGCGCGCCTTTGAGCCGCATGAACAAGGACGTGCCAGCGGCATCTTCGGCATGGGCGTGGTGCTGGCGCCCGCCATTGGCCCCAGCATCGGCGGTGTATTGGTCGACTTGTTTGGCTGGCGCTCTATTTTCTTCATGGTTGTACCGTTTTGCATGGCCTCGCTGTGGCTGGCCTACCGCTATGTGCCGGTCACGGCGCCGGGTGGCGTGGCAGCCAACCGTCAGGGGGCCGTGCTGGACTGGCGTGGCCTGCTGCTGGGCAGCGTTGGCACCCTCTGCCTGCTCAATGGCATGGTGGCGCTGCATACAGGGGTGCCGGTACAGGCCGCACTGTTGCTGAGCGGCGCGCTAGCCGCCTTGCTGATTTTTATCACCTGGCAACGCCATATGACGCGCACCGCACGCGAACCCCTGATGAACCTAGCACTGTTCAATTACCGCCAATTCGCCATGGGCAGCATCGTGGCCTTCATTTACGGCACGGCACTGTTCGGCTCAACCTACCTGTTGCCGGTTTATATGCAACTGGGTCTGGGTCTGTCAGCCTCCTATGTGGGCAGTATCCTGTTGCCCGCCGGCTTGGTGCTGGCGGTCACCATTGCTATCGTAGGGCGACTGGCAGACCGCCAGCCCACCTACCTGCTGGTCAGCATCGGGCTGGCCCTGCTGGCCCTGTCGTTTGCGCTGATGTGGACCGTCACCCTGCAAACTGCAATTTGGGTGCTGGTAGGGCTGGCGGTGCTGGGACGCATCGGGCTGGGCTTTATTCTGCCCTCGCTCAACCTCGGGTCATTGCGTCCGCTGGATAAAAGCCTGCTCTCCCAAGGCTCCAGTGCCATTAATTTTCTGCGCATGCTGGGCGGTGCAATTGGCGTCAGCCTGTGCGGTATCGTTCTTGAATGGCGCCTTGTGGTGCACGGGGATTCACTGTCGCTGGCGACCAGCAGCCCGGCCCGGCTAGCCGCCTTCAACGAAACCTTTGTGATGCTGGCCGCTCTATGCGCGCTGGCGCTGCTCGCCGCCTGGCGACTGCGCGAGATGCCGGCGACAGGATGAAGCCCAAGGACGAGCAAAAGCAGCGGGCTATTGCCCAAGCCACCTTCCAGCTGGTAGCGCAAACCGGCTTGAGTGGCCTGACCATGGCTGCCATTGCCAAGTCGGTTGGGCTGGCCACCAGCACCCTGTATGTTTATTACCCATCCAAGAGCGCACTGATCAGCCAGCTGTACCAAGACGCCAAAACGGTCACCATGCAGGCTTTGATGGCCGGCGTCACGCCTGAAGCCCCGCTGCACCAGCGACTGCAGCGCATCTGGCTTAACCTGCTACGCCACCGGCTCGACCAGTTCGCCGAGGTGGTGTTTCAGGAACAGTATTACAACTCGCCCTGGTATACCCAAGGTGACCGTGAACTGTCGGCCCGGCTGATGGCTGGCTTTCTGACGCTGATGCAGGAGGGCCAGCAACAGCAACTGCTCAAACCAGTACCACTGCCCCTGCTGACGGCAAGTTTACTGGGGTCAGTACGCGAAACCGCCAACCTGATTCGCGCCGCGGTGCTGGCCGACGAGACCGCCGTGCATCAGGTCGCCTTCTCCTTGTGCTGGGATGCCATCCGGGCGTGATGGCTGTAGGCTTTTTATAGGCCTGACAAAATTCGATATGAAACGAATTTTTATTCGCTTAATAGTGGAGTTTAGTTAAAATTTGATCCATCAATCACGCAAGGAGGTTCCCTATGGTTATTCTCAACGTCAATGGCAAAGACACCCCAGTCAATACCGATGACTCCACCCCCCTCCTATGGGCCTTGCGTGACACGCTAGGCCTAACTGGCACCAAGTTTGGCTGCGGTATCGCCCAGTGCGGCGCCTGCACCGTGCACCTCAACGGCGCGGCCATCCGCTCCTGCGTGACGCCGATCGCGGCGGCTGTGGGCCAAAAAATTACCACCATTGAAGCGATAGCGACCGACCGTGTCGGCCAACGGGTTCAAGCGGCCTGGGTTAAGCACGACGTGGCGCAATGCGGCTATTGCCAGAGCGGCCAGGTCATGAGCGCCACGGCTTTGCTCAAGAGCAACGCCAAACCGAGCGATGCCGATATCGACGCCGCCATGGCTGGCAATATTTGCCGCTGTGGCACCTATGTGCGCATTCGTACCGCCATCAAAGACGCCGCCCTGGCGCTGGTTTGAAGGACAACACTATGTACAACCATACAGACACCGACATCAGCCGCCAGTTGCCCCAAGGCCTGCAAGCCCTGCTCCGGAAAACACAAGGCACCACTGACAGGGCAGAGGCCTCGGGTCTGGCCCGACGCACCTTCCTTAAAGTCGCCACTGGCAGTGGTTTTGCGCTAGGCGCTTTTCCGCTGATGGCGCAAACCGCCTCTACAACCGGGGCCCAGCCCGCAACCACCTCCAAACTGAAGCCGACCGAGCAACCCTCGGCCTTCGTGCGGATTGCCAACGACGGCACAGTCACCGTGATTCTGAACCGGCTCGACTTCGGACAGGGCGTGCAGACCGGCTTGCCCATGATCCTGGCCGAAGAACTGGATGCCAACTGGGCCCAGGTTAAAAGCCAGCACGGCAATGCCGACGCGGCCTATGTCGATCCGGTCATGGGCCTGCACATCACCGGCGGCTCAAGCTCAATCAAGAACTCCTACACCCAGTACCGCGAACTCGGTGCCCGCACCCGCGCCATGCTGGTGGCGGCAGCGGCCGCCGAATGGGGCGTACCGGCCAGCAACCTGCGGACCCAAAAAGGGGTAGTTATTGGCCCTAGCGGCAAACGCCTGAGCTATGGTCAACTGGCCGAGGCTGCCATGGCACTACCGGTGCCGGAGCAGGTCACCCTGAAAGATCCGAAACAGTTCCGCCTCATTGGCCAGCCCACCACCCGACTGGACGCCAAAGCCAAATCAACCGGTATGCAGGACTACGGCATTGATACCCAACTGCCCGGCATGCTGACTGCAGTCATGGCGCATCCACCGGTGTTTGCCAGCAAGGTGCGCTCGCTCGACGACAGCAAAGCCCGCGCCATCACCGGCGTCAAAGCGGTGCTGCGCATTCCGCTGGACCGGGGTGGCGAAGGCGTGGCCGTGGTGGCCGAAGGTTACTGGGCGGCCAAACAGGGCCGGGACGCGCTCAAGATCGAATGGAACAGCGATGGCGTCGAAAAGGTCGATAGCATCAAGCAACTGACCAGCTACCGCGCCCAGGCCAAAACGGTCGGGGCCCTCAAGTTCAACGCCGACATGGGCCCGTTGACCACAGCGCCGAAAAAAATCAGTGCTGAGTTTGTCTTCCCCTACCTGGCCCATGCCGCCATGGAGCCGCTGAACTGCACGGTGCAGCTTAGCGGCCAGGGCGTCAATACCCAGGCCACGCTCTGGCTGGGGACCCAGATGCCGGGCCTAGACGCCCAGGCGGCGGCCAAGGTGCTAGGCGTGGCGCCGGAAAACATCAAGATGAACGTGCAGATGGCCGGTGGCGGTTTTGGCCGACGTGCCGTGCCTGCCAGCGACTATGTCCTAGAGGCCTGTGGTATCGCCAAAGCGGCGCGGGCGGCCGGACTGACAGCGGCCGTGCGCATGCTGTGGAGCCGGGAGGACGACATCAAGGGAGGCTACTACCGCCCAATGCACGTGCACCACGCCGAG
>JBLHZH010000208.1:0-5003 GCA_047629695.1 Rhodoferax sp. | reverse complement strand
TGCGGCCCGGTGTGCCGACCGCAATCCCTTCGGCAATGCTGCTGTTGCCCTCGGGGTGATGCATGCCCTTGATGGCATTGAACATGGCCGGAAACCGCATGGTCTGCACGCCAATGACCTCAATGCTGGGCTGCAGCGCCCGGGCAGCAGTGGCCATGCCGGCGATCAGGCCGCCGCCGCCTACCGCTACTACCAGGGTGTCCAGATCGGGCACGTCCTGCAGCATTTCAAGCGCTACCGTCCCCTGACCAGCGACGATGTCGGCATCGTCGTAAGGGTGCACAAAAACCAGTTGCTGCTGCTCTGCCAGCAACAGGGCGTGGGCCCGCGCTTCGTCCAGCGTGTCGCCGTGCAGCACAATTTCAGCGCCAAAACCCCGTGTGCGCTCAACCTTGACGCCGGGGGTGAAGCGTGGCATCACGATCACGGCGCGCAGCGCCAGGCGCTGCGCGTGGTAAGCCACGCCTTGAGCGTGGTTGCCGGCACTCATGGCAATCACGCCGCGCTGGCGCTCTTGCGTGGTGAGTTGCGCCAGTTTGTTGCAGGCCCCACGCTCCTTGAAGGAGGCGGTGAACTGCAGATTTTCAAATTTGAGAAACACCTGCGCTCCGGTAATGTCGGACAGGGTCCGCGACGCAATAAAGGGTGTCCGCAGCAAGTGGCCTTGCAGGCGGCTGGCGGCAGCCTCGATATCTTTGAGTTGGATCATGGTTCAAGCCGGCCGCTGATCCGTGGCCGGACGTTGCCACAGGTTGATGCCGCCCTCCACCGCGTGTTGGTCAATGGCCTGCAACTCTTCGGCAGAAAACATCAACTTTTGCAGCGCACCGGCCAGTTCGGTGATCTGGGCCGGGCTACTGGCGCCGATCAGGGCCGAGGTTACACGTTTGTCGCGTAACACCCAGGCGGTGGCCATCTGCGCCAGACTTTGACCGCGTGTCAGGGCAATCTCGTTGAGGGCGCGCACATGGACCAGGTTTTGTGCGCTCAGGTGTTCGGCCTTGAGGGAGCCGCCGCCGGCGCGGTTGATGCGGGCATCGGCTGGAATGCCGTTCAGGTACTTGTTGGTGAGCAGGCCCTGGGCCAGCGCGCTGAAGGCGATGCAGCCCATGCCGACTTCTCCCAGCGTGTCCAGTAGGTCTTCTTCAATCCAGCGGTTCAGCAGGCTATAGGAAGGCTGATGAATCAGCGCCTTGACCCCCATGGCTTGCAACAGATTCGCGGCCTCGCGGGTCTTTTTTGCAGAGTAACTGCTCACCCCCACATACAGCGCTTTGCCCTGCTGCACCGCGCTGGCCAGCGCGCCACAGGTTTCCTCCAAGGGCGTGTCGGGGTCAAAGCGGTGCGAGTAGAAAATGTCTACATAGTCCAGCCCTAGACGTTGCAGGCTCTGGTCCAGACTGGCTAGCACATATTTGCGCGAACCGCCGCCCTGGCCGTAGGGGCCTGGCCACATATCCCAACCCGCCTTGGTGGAGATGATGAGTTCATCACGGTAGGGCTTGAAATCGCGTCGCAGGTGCGTGCCAAAATTGCTTTCGGCGCTGCCATAGGGCGGGCCGTAGTTGTTGGCCAGGTCGAAGTGGGTGATGCCCAGGTCAAAAGCGGTACACAGCATATCGCGCTGCGTGGCCAGCGGCGTGGCATCGCCAAAGTTGTGCCACAAGCCGAGGGACAGGGCCGGAAGTTTGAGCCCGCTGCGACCACAAGGACGGTAGGCCATGGTGTCGTAACGGCTGAGGTTGGCGGTGTAGGTCATCGGTATTTTTTGTGAAAGTGAAAACAGGGGTGAACAAATTCTGCTGCTAAACATCAGCCAGTGGCAACTAGAGGTCGATTTTGACCTTGTTGTGCCGTCAGCAAGCGGGTTCTGGCCCGGCGCGCCTCAAATCATGGAAAATCGACCGTTATGAACGAAACCAAGTCTCTCCCCCCGTTACCCGATCGACTCTCCACGGACCAGCGCAGTCCCTTTCATGTCGCGGCCGTATTTGAGCACGATGTTGGCATCCGCTTCAACGACAAGGAACGCCTCGATGTCGATGAGTATTGCATCAGTGAAGGCTGGGTCAAGGTCCCCGCTGGTAAGACGGTCGACCGCAAGGGTCATCCGCTGCTGATCAAATTGAAAGGCCGGGTTGAGGCGTTTTACCGCTGAGGGCCCCCATAACCGCCTGGATTGCCGCGTCGTTCCACTTCGCAAAGACAAAAAGGGGGGTCGTCAGTGCGAGGCCGCAGGCCGCGGCAGTCCATCTCCCGCCAACCAAGGCGCCTGTAATAGCGATTGGGGTGCGGATTTCCGCCGGTTTCTGGGCCTTTGACCGTAGGCAGCGTGGGGCCGTACCCCAAGCGCTACACCATCGCGCTTAGGGTGCCCTGGTTCAAGGTTCGTGTGCAGTATCGGGCCGGATTCGGGAAACTCGTAAAGACCAGGATACCGGTCCACGCCTCTACGCCGACAGTGGTTTCAACAACTCGGCCAGGTCGCTTTCGTTAAACAACGGCTCCTTGCGGCCGACTGAGCCGCTGTACATGCTCTCGGCCAGCAAAGCCTTGCGCTCTTGCAGGGCCAGAATGCGCTCTTCAATCGTGCCTTGCGCCACCAGTTTGACGACCCACACACTTTGCTTCTGGCCAATGCGATGGGCGCGGTCGGTGGCTTGGGTTTCGACGGCGGGGTTCCACCAGGGGTCGTAGTGGATGACCGTGTCGGCCTGTGGCAGGTTCAACCCCACACCGCCGGCCTTCAGGCTGATGAGAAACAGTGGCACGGCGCCGCTGGTGAACTGCTCAATCAGGGTGTCGCGCTTTTGGCTTTGACCGGTCAATTTGACCCAGGGGATGTTGCGTTTGGCGAGTTCGGCCTCGATCAGGGTCAGCATGCTGGTGAACTGCGAGAACAGCAAAATGCGCCGCCCCTCGGCCAGCATGTCGGGCAGCAGCGTCATCAGGTGCTCCAGCTTGGCCGAGGCTTTGACTTTTTTGGCAGCGTCGAGCTTGAGCAGATGCGGGTCGCAGCAAACTTGGCGCAGTTTCAGCAGGGCGTCCAGAATGGTGATTTGCGATTTGGCCAGGCCTTGGGTGTTCAGGGCCTCGCGCACGGTTTTCTCCATACCCAGGCGAATGGTTTCGTACAGATCGGCCTGCTTGCCCGACAACGCCACACGCAGGATAGTTTCCACTTTGGGCGGTAACTCGTCGGCCACCACGGCCTTGGTGCGGCGCAGCATGAAGGGGGTTATGCGGGCGCGTAACTGGTCCAGCCGCTCGGGGTCGCCCTGTTTTTCAATCGGCGTGCGAAACAGTTCTGCAAAGCGCTTTTGGCTGCCTAGAAAACCAGGCATTAAAAAGTGAAACAGGCTCCAGATCTCGCCCAGGTGATTCTCCATGGGTGTGCCCGACAGGCAAAGACGGTGCCGGGTGCGTAATTTGCCGACCACCTGTGCGGCGTGGGTACTGGCATTTTTGATGTTTTGCGCTTCATCCAACACCACAAGGTGCCATTGGACCTCCAGCCAGCGTTCGCGATCGCGCTGCAGCAGAGAGTAGGGCGCAATCACCACATCAAATTCGCCCATGCGATCCGCCATCTCGTGCCGGTCTTTGCCGTGAAGCACCAGACAGCGCAATTGAGGGCAAAAGCGCTCTGTCTCGCGTCGCCAGTTGCCCATCAGGCTGACCGGGGCAATGATGAGCGCCGGGTGGGTCAGGCGTCCCGCGTCTTTTTCGATTTGGATATGAACCAGGGTTTGCAGTGTTTTGCCCAGCCCCATGTCATCGGCCAGAATACCGCCCAAGCTGTGCTGGCGCAAAAACTGCAGCCAGTTCACGCCTTGCTGCTGGTAAGGACGCAGGCTGGCCTGCACGCTGGGGGGGAGGGCCACCTCAGGCAAGGCCGCGCGCCCGCTCAAGTGTTGCATCATGTCGCGCAGCGCCTGGGCGCCGTCCCAGACTGCACCTTCACCCAGGGCGGCACCGGTGCGAAGCGCGTCCAGGCGCGACAGTTTGAGGCTTTCGCCGCTGAAGTCATAGGCACGGTCGCCGACCAGTTCCAGTAGTGCGGCCATCCATGGTTTGAGGGCGTCGGTGGGCAGGCGGATAAAGCCCGGGCCTTCTGGTGCGCGCAGGTAGAGAAAGGGCGGGAGATTGGGCAGGCCGGTGACCGGGTTAAGCGGACTGCTGGCGGCAGCGCCAATTAAATCAGGCAGCCAGGGCAGGATGTTGTGGCGCTGGCCGTTGATCTCCATGCCCAGCGAGAGATTAAACCAGGCCGAGGCAGCGCCTGCACCGTCGTCACCGTCCTGCGACTGCAACTGCACCGCCAGTACATCGGCGTGGGTGATCAAGTCTTGCAGGCCGCGGTCCACGCTGACCTCGAAGCCGGCGTCGTGCAACTCAGCAAAGTCGTCATCGGTCCAGCGCAGCCAGGTTTGCTGCGAGGCCTGGCCGGGGATGATAAACAGGCCGTGGTCGCCTGCGGTTAGACCCCGGTCAATCAGGCTGCTGATGGCGTCCAGTTCGGTCTCGGCGTCGCGGTGCAACAGAAGGCGCTCGCTGGTCTTATCGATCAGCACGGTGTTACCTTGGCCAGCCCACCAGCCACGGTGGCCGTCGTAGTCGAAGCGTAGCTCTGCCTGCAGCAGGCCTTTGCGCGGGATGTCCTGCGGCGAGTTGCGCGTGATGTGCAGATGCGCTGTGGGTATGACGTCCTTTAGCGTGGTGAGTTGCCTCAACATGGGCGGCAGGGGCAGGGGCCCGAGCCGCTCAATCAGTCCCTGTTGGTGTTTTTGCAAAACCGCCGCCTTCAGGGCGGGGGCTTTCAGCAGCACATCCAGCTGGGCCGTGGCTATACCGTCGGCCTGGACCGGGCCGCACCGGCCTTGTTTAGTATTCAGATACAAGGGCGGCTGGTTGAAGCACAGCTTATGGTGTTTGTCTTCCAGTTGAGCGCGCAGAGCCCAGCCCGGCTCGGCGCCCGAGGGGTCGGGGACTTCATGCCAGGC
>JBLHZH010000207.1:0-5026 GCA_047629695.1 Rhodoferax sp. | reverse complement strand
ACCTAAGGTGTCACCCAGGCCTTGAGCTGACAGTTTGTCAGCATACAGGCGGCGGGTACCCGGATGTTTTGCAATTTTCTTGTACATCAACGGCTGCGTCAGGGCCGGCGTATCTTGCTCGTTGTGCCCCAACTTACGGTAACAAATAATGTCGACCACCACATCCTTGCGGAATTCCATACGGAATTCCAGCGCCAGCTGGGTCGCCAAGACCACCGCTTCCGGGTCGTCGCCATTGACGTGCAACACCGGCGACTCGATCATCTTGACGATATCGGTGCAATACAGCGTAGAGCGACTGTCGCGCGGGTCACTGGTGGTAAAGCCAATCTGGTTGTTGATGACAATGTGGACCGTGCCACCCGTGGAGTAACCACGGGTCTCGGCCAGTGCCAACGTTTCCATCACCACGCCCTGCCCGGCGAAGGCGGCGTCGCCGTGAACCAGCACTGGCAATACCTGCTGGCCATGGGGATCACCACGGCGATCCATGCGTGCGCGCACCGAGCCTTCAACCACCGGGTTCACGATTTCCAGGTGCGAGGGGTTGAACGCCAGCGACAAATGGACCGGTCCGCCAGGGGTCGACACGTCCGAGCTGAAACCCTGGTGGTATTTGACGTCGCCACTGGGCAGCTCTTCAGGTGCCGTGTGGTCAAACTCGGCAAACAGGTCTGCCGGCATTTTGCCCATGGAGTTCACCAATACATTCAGCCGGCCCCGGTGGGCCATGCCGATGACGATTTCCTGAACCCCTTTGGTACCAGCCAGTTGAATAAGTTCGTCCAGCGAGGCAATAAAACTCTCGCTACCTTCAAGTGAAAAGCGCTTTTGTCCTACATACTTAGTATGCAAAAAACGCTCGATACCTTCGCCCGCCGTCAGACGCTCAAGAATATGTATCTTTTGTTCTTTTGTAAACGTGGGCTGGCTGCGAATGCTCTCCAGCTTTTGTTGCCACCAGCGCTTTTGATTCTGGTCCGTGGTGTACATGTACTCAGCACCGATGGTGCCGCAATAGGTCTCACGCAAGTCATTCATCAGCTCGCGCAAGCTCATCGTGTCACGGCCAAAGAAGGTATTGCTGGTATTGAATACCGCCTCCTGGTCCGCATCACTGAAACCGTAAAACGAGAGTTCAAGCTCAGGAATGTGCTCGCGTTCGGCGCGCTTCAGGGGATCCAGGTCAGCCCAGCGTGCACCGACATTACGGTAGGCCGCAATCAGTTGCTGGACTGCCGTGCCCTTGCGCCCCATCTCGGCGTCCGGACTGGCAACCACCACGGTTGTGCCGCCGCGCTTGGCGCGTTCGGCGAAGGCATTAATCACGGGCTGATGCGCCACGTCCCGGCTGTTGCTGCCGTCGACGGCCGGCACGTGCTGCAGGGCATCAAAATACCCACGCCAAGCATCAGTGACGCTGGCTGGATTGGCCAAATAATTCTCATACATCTCTTCGATGTAAGGCGCATTGCCACCAAAAAGATGGGTGTTCGCCTGATAGGCGTTAAAGATCGAGTTTGTCTCACTCATATTCCGCTGACCTCCGTTTCCCTTTAGGAAACATAAGCTGGTTAAAGCTGCTTGTTAATTAACCTTCCGCGTCACGGCTGAACCGTTTGGCGGATGCGACTGTGGCGATGGAAGGGGCCGAGTAACTCTCGTAATTGTGCCACTGAAAGTAGCACCCACTCAATGTGCAGCTCAATAGCCGTGAACTAAACCGAGATCAGATCCTTGATTTGCTGGAGTGGAGCCGGATCATCCATCGTTGTCAAATCACCCGGCTCGCATCCTTCGCAGACGGCCTGAACCGCCCGTCACAGCAATTTTCCACTGCGAGTTTTCGGTAAAATACTGACAAAGCGCACCCACGCTGGCCGTGCCACGGCACCCAGATCACTGTCAACCAGCTTCATGATCTCGCCTTCGAGCTTGAGACGGGACGCGTCATCAATCAGCAGGCTGGCGTCTTTAGCCACGGCAAAGGCCATGGCGACCCGGCCTTTAAACGAATCTGCCACGACCACCACAGCCACCTCGGCCACATTGGTGTGGCCTGAAATATCCTTTTTAATCTCGTGCGTGCCCGAGCGGTGTCCGGCGACGTTAATGACGTCGTCAGTGCGACCCAGAATAAAGAAGGAACCATCGGCATCACAAATGCGCCAATAAAGATGCTGTACATCAATTTACCTGGCACACTGGACCAGTAGGGTTTGACAAAGCGCTCGTCGTCACCCCAAATGATCTGTAGGCAGCCGGGTGGTAGCGGGCCTTCAATGGTCACGATCGGCGACCAAGTTCATGGCGCTCAGGCGACGATCCACCAGCAACACCGCCGCGGGTTTGTGGCTTGACAGCCGAATCACTTCATTCAGTAGAGGCTTATATGCCACTGCCTTGCCGCCACGCGAACCAGCATCCGCACTGATCACTAATATGAGGGATGCATGCTCAATGCTCGACGCCAATGAACCCGGAGCAAAACCGCCAAACACTACTGAGTGGATGGCGCCAATGAGGACACAGGCCAGCATGACAAACCCGGTCTCGCTAGATGCCGGTCGACCGCGTTGTGACACAAATTAATGTGTGCCGCCAACGAACTATTTGGCAAAAGGCGGGTTGCTGTAATCGCAAATTTGCTGGGGCGGGGTCTTCCACTCGATCAACTGGGCTTGTTTGGCCCAAAAACTATCAGGCTAGGTTAGTCAACGACTGTGAAAGTCTGCACACGATGTCATTTTTGTCTCCAAACGGGTCTTTTTATAGTGCTTTCTCAATTGAAAGCAGCCAGCTTGCAACAGCCTGACTTGACACCAGATCAAAATCCAGAGATCGGCTTGAATCGTCTTTGCGCAGCGTAGCACTCTGGGCAGTCGTGGGCTGCCACGGCCTGCAGCCTCGCAGAGATGAAAACTCTTTGGTTTTTTACTGATCGCTTATTTGATCAAGGCCAGTGCAGCCTTGAAGTCAGCGTGCTCAGCCGTGCGCAGCCACTCAAACGCTACCATTTCGGTGGTGACCAGTTCAGCGCCAGCGCCCGCCAGGCGGTCAAACGCAGCGTCGCGGTTGCGCTCGGTGCGTGAACTGCAGGCGTCAGTGACGACCCAGACATCGAACTCGTCTTCCAGCAAATCCAGCGCTGTTTGCAGCAAGCAAACATGAGCTTCACAACCAGCAATCACCACCATCGGGCGCTCGTCGACCGGGGTAGCGGGTTTTTGCAGGTGTTTGGGCAGGCTGCGGGCATTACCCCCCACCGGCTTGGCGGGCGGACGCAGCCATTCGCCTAACCCCTCCTCCACCCCGCTAAAATGCATTTTACTCAAGGTCTGGTCACACAGCGCCCTCACCTCGGGCACGTTCTGACCCAGTTTGGACGGATTTTGCTCGGTACCCCAGACAGGAACCTCCATCAGTCGGGCCAACTGACCCAGACGCAGCCCGTTGGCAACCACCAACGGACCCTCAAAGATGACGGGCATCAGGCGCGTCTGGTAATCCACTAAAACAAGTTGAGATTGAGCAACATCAAGCAGCATATTTACTTTCTAAAAAGGTCAGGCCCATAAGGGCACTATCCCATTAGACCGCAGCTTCAGGCACCTATTTCAAACCGTGCATCATCCATGTAACGATGGCTGCCAAAGGCGGCCGCCATGGCCGCAAGCTCGGCTGCCTGCCATTGTTCCAACACCTCCCGCTCGGCGCCTGGCAAAAGGTCCAAGTCCGGCGTCTCGCCATAGATCGCCACGATCTGCAGGTAGGCCTGGTAAGTAGGTAGCACCAGACTGGCCAGCCCCAGAGATGCCTCCAGCGCTTGGCGAAAACGCTGCTCAGCGGCCTGACGGTCGGACTTTGATGCCTCTTCTCCGGTTTGCAAGGTTAAACGGTAAGTCATCTTCAAGCTCCAGTCTTTACCACCACCCGGCCCCGTATCTTGCCATTCATTAGGTCATGGGCCTTAGCAACGGCTGATTCGAGCGCACACTCCTCAATTATGGATTCGAGCAACACCAAGTCCAAGTCACGGGCCAGACGATCCCAGGCTCGTTGCCGTTTAGACCGGGGTGCCATCACCGAATCTATTCCGGAAAGCGTAACACCACGCAAAATAAAGGGCATCACAGAGGTTGGTAAATCAAGGCCCTGCGCCAACCCGCAGGCCGCCACCACGCCACCATAACGCGTTTGGGCCAGGGCGTTGGCCAAGGTGTGCGAACCCACGGCATCCACCACGGCCACCCAACTTTCTTTTTGCAGCGGTTTGCCGGGGCTCGCCAGGACAGCACGGTCGATAACGCGCCGCGCACCCAGCGACTTGAGGTAGGCCTCCTCCTGCATTTTTCCGGTTGCAGCTACCACGTTGTAGCCCAACTTTCCCAGCAAGGCGATCGCCACACTGCCGACCCCGCCGGTGGCACCGGTCACCAGCACTTCGCCGACCTCAGGCGTGATGCCATGATCTTCCAGCGCCAGCACACACAGCATGGCGGTATACCCGGCCGTGCCGATGGCCATCGCCTGACGCGGGGTAAAGGTGGCTGGCAAGCTAACCAGCCAGTCGCCCTTGAGCCGGGCTTGCTGCGCGAGACAACCCCAATGCGTTTCACCTACGCCCCAGCCGTTATGGACAAACAAATCGCCCACTTTCCAGTCCGGGTGGTTTGATTCAAGGACTGTACCCGAGCCATCGATACCGGCCACCATGGGCCAGTTGCGCACCACCGGGCTCTTGTTGGTAATGGCTAAACCATCCTTGTAATTTAGCGTGGAATAAGCCACTGCAACAGTCACATCACCCGCGGGCAATCGCGAGGCCTCGACTTGCTTGACAGCGGCGGTGAAGCCATTTTCGTTCTCCAACAACAATGCATTGAACATGTAAACCTTTAAAATTAACTACTTACAAAAAAGTAAAGATGAGAGTTTTTACTTAAATTAGCACGTAAACTGCAAGTATGCTACCCATGATGCGCATTTTCTTACTTCTTTTTATCCTTTTATTTGCGGTCAGTGC
>JBLHZH010000206.1:0-5080 GCA_047629695.1 Rhodoferax sp. | reverse complement strand
CGATGCCAAAAGTTGAGACGTATGCTGGACGGTGATGAAATATCACCGGTCTGCTGGAACGCCGCCGTGCTGCTGGTTATTTCCGCTAAGCCATTGCGCACCTTGTCTGAGGTCGTGAACAATAGCGCTCCGATGACAAAAGGGAGTGCTAACGCCAGAATGTGGAGTTTTTTAGGCATCCTCCAAAAAATAGTCAGAGTCAGTAAAGCAATGGCAATGACATGGCCGCTTCGTCCTTGAAAGATAAAAAATACGCATACCAACGCCAATGCGGAGACAACCGCGCTCACAAGCGTCTGGTAGCGCACCGGCGCGTACGACCTCAGGTGCCAGCACAACGCCGCCAGAACGGCGGTCATGATGGACTGGTCGAGGTAGCTGGAAAAGACTGCATACGTCATGGCCGGTACGGCTGAGTTGGCCCAGGGGATGGGCACGCTGATAAATATCAGCCAGGTGCTGGTCAGTAAAAAAACTTGGCCGGCTATGAAGCAGGTCAGTGCGATCAGTGCTTCACGCCGCGTACGTATCAGCCCTAAAAGGGCTGGGATGAGCAACAACTTGCCGTATTTTGTGATTGTGGACAAAACGTCGTCGGTAGACCCGCTGCTCCATAAGCCGCTGACCGAAAAAATGACGATGATGAGCAGAACCAGCGGGGTTGTTAGGCCGGTACCCGTCAAAAATGGTGGGCTACTCGCACGTCCAATCCACTTTTGTGTGATGACGGTCAGGGCACACAATAAAAGTAAAACTTTGGCCAGACTGATAAATCCAATCGGTAGGGCCACCGAGACCGCCAAAAAGTAAATGATGAAAGTTCGAGTGTTCAGGCGTGTCATGAGGATATGTTGTTGCGTCGACATTATCCGCGCTCGTTCTGACGGAGTAGGCCAAGTGATGGGCTATGCTTGGATCAACTTGAAAACTCTTAATTTGTGTTTGTGCCTCAACTCAGCGTCATCATCATCACCTTAAATGAAGCTTCCAATATTGTGGCTTGCCTGCAATCGGTGTCTTTTGCAGACCAGATTATTGTGCTCGATGCTGGCAGTTCCGATGACACGGTGGCACTGGCATGTGGACAAGGGGCACAGGTGCATATGGCAACCGACTGGCCCGGTTTCGGTCCCCAGAAAAATCGAGTGTTGGCGCTTGCCAGTGGTGAGTGGGTTTTGTCAATCGATGCGGATGAGCGTGTGACCCCTGAATTGCGTGAAGAGATGTTGGTGCTGTTATCCAGTGCGCCAGCGCAAAACAGTTTCAGCCTGCCCCGTTTGTCGAGTTACTGCGGCCAATTTATGCGTCATTCTGGCTGGTTTCCTGATTTTGTGCCGCGCTTGTTTCGCCGTGGTTGCGCGCACTTTTCGGATGATCTGGTGCATGAGCGCTTGCTGACGCAGGGTGCGGTCGGCCACCTGAAGTCGACGTTGTTACACCTTAGTTTTCCTGATTTTGAGTCGGTGCTTGGTAAAGTTAATCGCTACTCAACAGCGGGAGCGCAAAGCATGGCCCAAACGGGCCGTACGGCCAATCTCTGGAGCGCCGTAGGACATGCCCTCTGGGCGTTTATGCGGACTTATATTTTGCGGCGTGGTTTTTTGGATGGGCAATTGGGACTGGCCTTGGCCATCTCTAACGCAGAAGGTACTTATTACCG
Source organism: Rhodoferax sp. (assembly GCA_047629695.1). Classification (GTDB taxonomy): domain Bacteria; phylum Pseudomonadota; class Gammaproteobacteria; order Burkholderiales; family Burkholderiaceae_C; genus Rhodoferax. The sequence goes on along the minus strand of JBLHZH010000206.1, from coordinate 3,420 downwards.
TTACGTCAAGCGTTGGCTGATGCAGCGCCAGCAGGCGTCTAAAAGTGGCGGCTCAGACCATTGAAAACCGCGTTTATTATCTTGACCTACAACCGACCGGATATCTTGTTGCCGGTGTTGCGGGGTTTGGCCGAGCAGTGTGATGCTCGCCATGAGATCATCATTGCCGACGATGGTTCCAGCCAAGCTGCCATTGATGCCGTGCGCACAGGACTACCGGCGTTCAAATGCCCGGTGCGACATGTCTGGTATCCAGATACCGGCTTTACGGCCTCACGCGCGCGCAATCTGGCTGCCGCAGTCAGTTCGGCGGATTATCTGGTTTTTATGGACGGAGATTGCCTGCCCAATCCCCATTTTGTGGAAGGTCATGCCGCCTTGCTTGAGCCTGGCTTTTTTGTTAACGGAAGCCGTGTCTTGTTGAGTGCCGAACTCACCCAAACGATAGTCGATGGTCAAATTGATATCAATAAGGCGAGCCTTGGCGACTGGTTACGCTGGCGTATGACCAGGGATGTGAACAAACTTATTCACTTGATACATTGGTTAAATGCGCCTGGTCGCAAGCAAGAAAAATTTGTCTGGAAAAAAATAAGAAGCTGTAATTTTGCGCTTTGGCGCAAAGATTTTTTGCGCGTGAATGGCTTTGACGAGTCCTTTGAAGGCTGGGGCCATGAAGATGCCGATCTGGTGCTGCGGTTGCATAACGTCGGTTTAAAACGTAAAAACGGCTACTGCGCAACCGAGGTTTACCATTTATGGCATAAAGTAAATAGTCGAACCGATGAGTCTAAAAATCGGAAAATTGTTACGCAACGCTTACACTCCGGTCTGATTCGGGCTTTTAAAGGCGTTGACAATGGAGCAACTGCCGACCACGTGGTGGTGACAAAATTCAACTGACGTTTACACAGGCGTACCCATCAAAAATGATAAAAACAATCGCAAGGCTACTTTCCTTTTTAATCTTTTTAGCCGTTGGCTTGCCGGCGCTTGCACAGTTTCGTGTCGAAGTCTCCGGCATCGGGCTGACGCAACTTCCCATTGCCGTCTCGGCCTTTCGGGGTGAGGCCGGTGCACCGCAAAAAATCGCAGTCATAGTTCAGGCTGATCTGGAGCGCAGCGGACAATTTCGCGGTGTTGACGCCGCAGGTATTGCGCTCGACGAGGTGACCCGACCGGATGTGGCGGTCTGGCGTCTACGGGGGGCCGACTCTCTTGTGTCCGGCAGTGTGACCCGACTGGCCGATGGCCGCTTTGATGTGCGATTTCGCTTGTGGGATGTGGTGCGGGGTGAAGATCTGGGTGGCCAGAGCTATGCGGTCAGCCAAGCTGATCTGCGCCTGGCGGCGCACCGGATTTCTGATTTTGTTTATGAAAAACTAACCGGTGACAAAGGCGTGTTTTCGACCCGTATTGCCTACATTACCAAGGCGGCCCAGCGCTACCAGTTGTGGGTGGCCGATGCCGATGGAGAAAATGCGCAGTCTGCGCTGGCCAGCACCGAGCCCATCATCTCGCCTTCCTGGTCGCCCAGCGGTACGCAGTTGGCCTATGTCTCTTTTGAGTCGCGAAAGCCGGTGGTTTATATTCACGATGTGGTCAGCGGCAAGCGCCGCCTGATTGCTAACTTCAGGGGCTCCAACAGCGCGCCGACTTGGTCGCCGGATGGGCGCACGTTGGCGGTGACCTTGAGCCGGGACGGTGGTTCTCAGCTATTTTCTATCGACGCGACAGGGGGTGAGCCGCGTCGGCTTGCGCAATCCAGCAGCATTGATACCGAACCTGTTTACACGGCGGATGGTAAGCAGATTTATTTTGTCAGCGACCGTGGCGGCGCACCTCAAATTTACAAAATGCCGGCGTCCGGTGGTAATGCGGAACGGGTCACGTTTACTGGTGGCTACAACATTTCTCCCTCTTTAAGCCCAGATGGCCGCTGGCTGGCTTATATTTCAAGGGTGAGTGGGGCGTTTAAAGTGCATGTCATGGCGCTTGATACGGGCGCCGTCACAGCCATTACCGAGACCACAGCGGATGAAAATCCCAGCTTTTCACCCAATAGTCGCCTGATCGTCTACGCGACCCAGCAGCAGGGTCGTGAGTCCCTGATGACGACGACGCTTGACGGTAAGATTAAAGCCCGTCTTGCAGGTCAAAACGGCAATATTCGTGAACCGGACTGGGGTCCGTTTCAGAAACCATAAATTTTTTATTAGGAGTTTTCATGAAGCAATTGTTACTTGCGTTGGGTGTTGTCTTGTTGATGACGGGGTGTGGCTCTGCCGTCAAACTGGATCCGGTTCCTGTCGTCGATAAATCTGGAACCTCTATTTCGACCAATAGCGCGGGCGGTGGTGTTGGCAGTGGCGTCGGTGCCGGTGGCGTGAACTCGACAGACATCAGCCAGTCGGGTCAGCAGGGTATCGGACCTGCCGGACCCCGGATCGTGTACTTTGACTACGACAGGTTTTCTATCAAGCCGGAATTTCAGGCTGTAATCTCTGCACATGCGCGTTACATTACGGCTGATAGAACAAGAAAAGTAGCGATTGAAGGTCATACCGATGAGCGTGGCGGGCGTGAGTACAACTTGGCGTTGGGTCAGAAACGCGCTGAAGCCGTGCGCAATGCCCTGAGTCTGCTCGGTGTGTCTGACAGTCAAATTGAAGCGGTCAGTTTTGGCAAGGAAAAGCCAGCCGTTTCTGGTGATGATGAGAATGCCTTGGCCCAGAATCGCCGGGCCGAAATCACGTATCGTTAATCGTCTTGAAGGCATCTATGGTGAAATTCTTTCGCCCCTGTATCGTGTCCTTGTTACTGGCGCTTGGGGCGATGTCCGCGGGTGCTGGGGTGTTTGACGACGCTGAGGCGCGCCGGGCTATCCTTGACCTTCGACAGCGTGTTGAAGAGGGCAGAGTAGCATCTGAACAAAGCACGGCTCGTGCTGCGGAGGACGTCGCTTTGTTGCGCCGCAGTTTGCTTGATCTGCAAAGCCAGATTGAGTCCTTGCGCACCGAGCTGGCACAACTCCGGGGCTTGAATGAGCAGGTGTCGCGTGACGCGGCTGATATTCAGCGGCGTCAGAAAGACAATGCACAAGTGCTGGATGATCGGCTGCGACGGTTTGAGCCTGAAAAAGTCATACTTGATGGTCGCGAGTTCATGGCTGAGCCTGTCGAGAAGCGGGACTACGATGCAGCATTTGCTGTTTTCAAAAAGAGCGACTTTCCCGCAGCTCAAACTCTATTCACCGATTTTCTGAAACGTTACCCGCAAAGCGGCTATGTACCTTCTGCGCTCTTCTGGCTGGGTAATGCGCAATATGCAATTCGTGATTACAAGCTGGCGATGGCTAACTTTCGGGCGCTTATTGCCAAGACCCCTGACCATCTGCGGGCGCCGGAAGCGGTTTTATCC
>JBLHZH010000205.1:0-5125 GCA_047629695.1 Rhodoferax sp. | reverse complement strand
TTCCAGCATGGCAGGAACTTGTTCGCTTTGATCCGGGTGGATCATAAGAATGATTTCGTAGTGACGCATTAATGCTCCTTATGGATGGCCCGATATTGGGCAGAAAAAACCACCCTCAGCGTCTAATTGAGGTGTGGCAAGGCGAAGCCCATCATTATATGCCATCGTAATAGCGTTGTAGTACCGGCTCGACTACCCGTCGAGCTGGACGAACCAGAAAACTGATCAATACCGTAACCACAACACCTGCCGGCACGCCAAAAACACCTGCTGAAACCGGTTGAATGCCCCACCACAACCCTGGGCCTTCCAGGCCCAGAGCCAGTCTGACAGTCGCCACATTGGCTGCCATGTAATAAATCGTCAGACCCAGCCCAGCCAGCATGCCGGCAATGGCACCTTGTGATGTGGTCCCAGGCCAGAAGATGCCCAGCACCATGGCTGGCACAAAGGCTGCCCCTGCAAGAGAAAAAGAAGCTGACACCAAATAAAGGATATCAGCGGGTCGTTGAGCCGCCACATAAGCCGCCGCCAACGCCACCACCAGCAGAGCAAACTTGGAGAACATGACTTTGCGGACTGCGCCAGCGTTGTCGGTTTTTCCCTGGTAAAAAAAATCATAGCCCAGCGCGTTGCCAATCGTCAGTAGCAAGCCATCTGCCGTCGAAAGCGCGGCCGCCAAGCCACCAGCGGCGACCAACCCAGACACGACATAAGGCAGGCCTCCGATCTCTGGCGTAGCCAGCATGACAATGTCGGCACCCAGCTTGAGTTCGGCAAACTGGAGGATGTGGTCACCGTTGACATCACTGACCGAGATCAGCGTGGGATCCAGCTTGGCCCATTGGGCAATCCATGATGGCAGCGATTCAAAATTCTGCCCCACCAGATTACTCATGATTTCATATTTGACCAGTACCGCCAAGGCCGGCGCGGCCAGGTACAGCAAGGCAATAAAAAATAGCGACCAGGCGACCGAGGTACGCGCTTCAGCTACGGTCCGTGTGGTGTAAAAACGCGTTAGCAAATGCGGCAATCCCGCTGTGCCGACCATGAGACAAAACATCAATGCCAAAAAATTACGCCGTGAAACTTCAAAGGCCTCTTTTTCTATCGCACTTCCCTGGGGGTCACCACCCGCAAAAGGCTGGACGTGAGGGGGCATGCCGCCCAGCGGCCTGGCACGATCCAGATTGTCATGCAGGGCGCGGGTCCAGAGATCACGTGCCGACAGCGCATCTCTGGGCAACGCCGCCAACTCGCGTCGGACGCTGACCAGCAGGGATTCCTCCACTTGGCGCTGATTCATGACACGAATCTTCTCTTTCAAATCGAGCCGGTCTTGCTCAAGTGCAAGATCGACATGGGCCAGTTTTTTTTGGTAATTGAGGGCACGCCGGCTGTACTCGTCGATGACCTCCTGTTCGGCTGGTGAATGAATCAGTTGCTGCTCCAGCGCCGTGATTTTTTGCAGTTGCTGGCCGTAGACAAAGGGCGCCATTGGATTGCCCAGTTGTTTATAGGCGAGCCAGGAAACAGGAATTAAAAAAGCCAGAATCAAAACAACATATTGCGTGACCTGTGTCCAAGTGACGGCGCGCATGCCACCTAAAAAAGAGCAGACTAAGACGCCGCCCAGCCCCAGCAGAATACCTATTTCAAATTGAACGCCTGTTAAACGGGAGGTAATCAGTCCGACGCCATAAATCTGCGCCACAACATAGGTAAATGAACACAAGATCGCTGCAAAAGCGGCAATTAGGCGTGGCCAGCGTCCCCCAAATCGGGCACCAAAGAAATCCGGAATGGTGTAGAGGCCTAACTCTCTTAGATACGGGGCAACCAAGAGCGCTACCAGACAGAATCCTCCAGTCCAACCCAAAACATAAACCAGTCCGCCAGGCTGCGACTGCGAGCCGGAGAAGCCCTGTAAATAAAGGCCACCGGCCATGCTGATGAAAGAGGCTGCGCTCATCCAGTCGGCAGCAATCGCCATCCCGTTGTAGACTGGCGGTATATTGCGTCCGGCCACATAGTATTCAGTAGCGTCAGAAGTGCGGTTGTAGATGCCAATCATGGCATACAGGCTGACCGTCGCAAACAAAAAAATCGCACCGACCCAAGTTTTTTTCATGCCCCATTGCTCAGCCATCGCCATAACCAGCAAGAACAACAGAAAAAACACGACATAGGCCGCAAAGCGGCGATGCACACGTTGCTTATAGCGTGCGTAGACGTGGTGGTCTTCTGATAACGTGTCACTTTCCCGACGGTTCGCAACCCACGCAAAAAGCGCCACGATAACGATAAAAATGAAGACGCTGCCTTGGGCGGCAAACCAGTAGCCGATGGGCCAGCCGGCAACGATCATTTGCAGATCGCGTGCAAAAAAGACAACACCAAAAGACGCTACAAACCAAATTGCAAGTAGCCACCCGTGCAATCGGAACCCAGATGTCATCGTTGCATTAGTGAGTTACAAAAGATGGATTGCAGCGTCCCGTGTCACTGTCCGGCCAGTTGTTTCCAGGTGGCAATCACAGAATCAGGATTTAATGAAATAGACGAAATGCCTTGTTGCGTCAACCATTCTGCAAAATCCGGGTGGTCGCTGGGTCCCTGGCCACAAATGCCGATGTACTTGCCCTGCGTCTTGCAGGCCTGAATGGCCATACTGATCAAGGCCGTCACGGCCGGATCGCGCTCGTCAAAGTCAGCGGCTAGCAATTCAAGACCAGAATCACGGTCCAAGCCTAGCGTCAGCTGTGTCAGGTCATTGGAACCAATCGAGAAACCGTCAAAATACTCAAGAAACTGGGTTGCCAAAATGGCATTACTTGGGATCTCGCACATCATGATGATCTTAAGGCCGTCCTCACCACGTTTGAGGCCGTGGGCGGCCAGCAATTCTGTGACTTTCTTGGCCTGTCCCAGGGTTCGCACAAACGGCACCATCACCTGGACATTGGTCAAACCCATGTCATCACGCACTCGTTTTAGCGCTTCGCACTCCATAGCAAAGGCTTCACCAAAGTCGGGGCTAACATAACGTACAGCGCCCCGGAAACCCAACATTGGGTTTTCTTCTTCGGGCTCGTAGCGGCTGCCGCCAATCAGCTTGCGGTATTCGTTGCTCTTGAAGTCAGACAACCGGACAATCACCGGTTTGGGCCAGAAGGCCGCGCCAATGGTGGCGACACCTTCAGCCACCCGGTCAACATAAAAAGCCCTTGGTGAGGCGTGGCCCCGAGCCACAGACTCAACCGCTTTTTTCAGGTCAGGATCAACGTTCGGGTAATCGAGGATCGCCTTGGGATGGACACCGATATTGTTGTTGATGATGAACTCAAGACGCGCCAAACCGACGCCTTCATTGGGCAGTTGGCAAAAGTCAAAAGCCAGTTGCGGATTGCCGACGTTCATCATGATCTTGACGGAAACTTCGGGCATTTCCCCCCGCTGGACTTCAGTGACTTCAGTTTCGAGCAGACCGTCATAAATAAAACCGGTGTCGCCCTCGGCGCAACTGACGGTGACCAGCATACCTTCTTTAAGTACCTCGCTGGCATGGCCACAGCCGACCACGGCAGGAATACCCAATTCGCGTGCAATGATGGCGGCGTGGCAGGTACGACCGCCCCGGTTGGTCACAATGGCAGAGGCCCGCTTCATCACCGGCTCCCAGTTGGGGTCGGTCATGTCGGTCACCAGCACGTCGCCGGGCTGGACTTTGTCCATTTCGCTGAGGTCGTGCACGATGCGAACCGGGCCGGTGCCAATTTTCTGGCCAATCGCCCGGCCTTCGATGATGACGGCGCTTTTGCTCTTGAGTTTATAGCGATACTCAGCCTTGCCAGCCGCTTGGCTTTTAACGGTCTCGGGGCGCGCCTGCAAAATGTAGAGTTCGCCATCGAGTCCGTCCTTGCCCCATTCGATATCCATGGCACGGCCGTAATGCTGTTCAATGACCAGAGCATAGCCAGCCAGCTTCTCCACATCGGCGTCGGTTAAAGAATAGCGGTTGCGCAATTCGGTTGATACATCGGTAGTTTTGACCAGTTTGCCTGTGACTGCTTTTTCTTTCGTCGTGGTGAATTGCATCTGGATCAGCTTGGAACCCAGACTGCGACGAATCACGGCCCGCTTGCCGGCCCTGAGCATGGGCTTGTGCACATAAAACTCATCCGGATTCACGGCGCCTTGCACTACCGTCTCGCCTAGGCCGTAGCTCGAGGTGATGAAGACCACATCCTGAAAACCGGATTCAGTGTCGATAGTGAACATCACACCGGCGGCGCCGAGGTCAGAGCGCACCATGCGTTGAATGCCGGCACTCAACGCCACATGCTCGTGAGCAAAGCCTTTGTGGACCCGATAACTGATGGCGCGGTCGTTGTACAGGGAAGCAAAAACCTCCTTGATTTTGTGCAGCACCTCGTCGATACCAATCACATTCAAAAACGTTTCCTGTTGTCCGGCAAAGGAGGCGTCGGGCAAATCCTCTGCCGTAGCCGATGAACGCACCGCAAAAGAAGTTTGCGTGTTATCAGCGCTCAATGTGATGAAGGCGGCGCGAATGGCCTGCTCAAGACCGGCCGGAAAAGGCTGGTTTTCCACCATGGAACGGACCTCGGCGCCCACTACAGCCAACTCCCGTACATCCTCAGTGTCCAGCCGGCTCAGACGCGCATTGATCCGATCCCCGAGGTTTTCAAAGGACAAAAAATCACGAAAGGCATAGGCCGTAGTTGCAAAACCGGTCGGGACTTTGACGCCTGTGGGAATATTTGAAATCATTTCGCCGAGACTGGCGTTTTTACCGCCAACCGAGTCGACGTCGGTCATTCTCAGTTTTTCAAACGGGACGACCAAATCGGTCGGATTGAAAAGTACAGACATGGGAAGCTCCAGAAGTTAAATACGGATCTCGGCCACAGGGCCGGGCAGTGGCCTCACGGCCAGGCCCATGCGTACCTTCAGATTTTTTAGTTGTTCTATTTTTTTGCGGCAGTGCATGGACAAAAATGGGTTAAATTTGCGTGATTGTAGGTCGCAAGCGACGCGCAATGTCAATCGATTACTGGTGAACAAAGCCAGAGCCGACTCCAACCCAGAATAGACCATG
>JBLHZH010000204.1:0-5144 GCA_047629695.1 Rhodoferax sp. | reverse complement strand
CAGCGCATGAATTTAGACGCCACACCATGACAACCGCTGAATTCACCGCATTGGTGATTCTCATGACAGTGGCCAGCTTCACGCCCGGCCCCAACACCACTTTATCCACCGCGCTCGGGGCCAACTTGGGCTTCAGGCGTTCTCTACATTTCGTGCTGGCGGTGCCAGTCGGCTGGAGCCTGCTGTTCAGTTTATGCGCCGGTGGGGTTGGCGGCCTGGTCGCCGCTTGGCCGGCCTTGCGTCTGGGCATTCAGACCCTGGGCGTCGCCTACCTGCTGTGGTTGGCGTTCAAGCTAGCCCGCTCGGCCAGCCTGGTTCAGACCAATGTGAGCCAGCTCCAAGTCACGTTCTGGCAGGGGGTAATGCTGCAATTTGTCAACATCAAGGGCTGGATGTTTGCGCTCACCGTAGTGGCTGGCTGGCTGGCTGGCCAGGCAGATGCGCTGGCCCGGTTTGCCGTCATCCTGCCGCTGATACTGGCTTTTGGCTTGGTCAGTAACCTGACCTATGCCCTCATCGGCTCGCTGCTGCGCCACTGGCTGAACGGCCCCGACAACAGCCGTACTCGCCTGCACTGGTTCAACCGTGGCATGGCCAGTGTGCTGGTGGCCACGGCCGCCTGGATGGCCACGTTTTGACCCGGCAACGCAGCGCTCGCAATTGATCAAGCACAATAATGGAATACAACTTCACAAGAAAACTATTTTGAGCACGCAAACCCTCTCTCCAACCGCCTGGACACTGGCTGCACGCGCCGAAAAAATGAACCCCTCCGTGATCCGCGAGATTCTCAAGGTCACTGAGAAGCCCGGCATCATCAGCTTTGCCGGTGGCCTGCCCTCCCCCCAGACCTTTCCGGTTGCGGAGTTTGAGGCCGCCTGCGCCAAGGTCTTGCGTGACGACCCGGCCGGCGCCCTGCAATACGCGGCCAGCGAGGGCTATGGCCCGCTGCGCGAGCAAGTCGCCGCCATGCTGCCCTGGAACGTGGACCCGGCGCAGGTGCTGATCACCACCGGCTCGCAGCAGGGGTTGGATCTGGTGGCCAAAATTCTGATCGACGCCGGCAGCAGGATTCTGGTGGAGTCACCGACCTACCTGGGCGCAGTGATGGCCTTTATGCCGATGGAGCCCAAGGTCGTCAGCGTCGGCAATGACGCCGATGGCGTGAACATCGCCGACCTGCGCGCCAAGGCTGCCAGCGCCCGATTTCTCTACGCCCTGCCCAATTTTCAGAACCCGACCGGGCGCAGCATGACGGAAGCTGGACGGGCCGCACTGAGCGCCGAGGCGGCTCGACTGAATCTGCCAATCATCGAGGATAACCCCTACGGTGACCTCTGGTTTGACGAGGCACCACCGGCCCCGCTGACCGCACGCCACCCTGAGGGCTGTATTTACCTGGGCTCCTTCTCTAAAGTGCTGGCGCCGGGCCTGCGGCTGGGTTTCATCGTGGCGCCCAAGGCGATCTACCCCAAGCTGCTGCAAGCCAAGCAGGCCGCCGACCTGCACAGCCCAGGCTTCAACCAGCGGCTGATTTCCGAGGTCATGAAGGACGGGTTTCTGGACCGCCATGTGCCCACCATCCGCGCCCTTTACAAAGCGCAGCGTGACGCCATGCTGGACGCGCTGGCACGCGAGATGCCAGTGGGTGAGGCTGATGCCACAGTTACCTGGAACACGCCGGCCGGCGGCATGTTCCTGTGGGTTCGTCTGCCCAAGGGTATGAATGCGGGCGATCTGCTGCCGTTCGCGGTGGACAAAAACGTGGCCTTCGTCCCCGGTGCGCCGTTTTATGCTGACCACGCCGACCCACGCACGCTGCGCCTGTCTTTTGTCACTCCCAGCGTGATTGAAATTCACCAGGGCGTCGCGGCCCTGGCAACTGCTATTTTGGCCTACGCCGCCACACTGACCACATGAGCACGCGCCCCTTCAAACAGGTTGACGTTTTTACCGCTACGCCTTACTTGGGCAACCCGCTGGCGGTGGTGCTGGACGGTAGCGAATTGACGACCGAGTCAATGCAGCATTTTGCGCAGTGGACCCACCTGTCGGAAACCACTTTTATACTGCCGCCCAGCGTGGCCGGCGCCGACTACCGGGTGCGGATCTTCACACCCGAGGCCGAGTTGCCGTTTGCCGGCCACCCGACGCTGGGCAGTTGCCACGCCTGGATACAGGCCGGCGGCACCCCTAAAAATGGCGATGAAATCGTGCAGGAGTGCGCTATCGGCCTGATCCGGATTCGACGCGAAGGCACCCGCCTGGTGTTTGCCGCCCCACCACTGCAACGCAGTCTGCCAGAGGCGGCCCAGCTGGCACAAGTGGCCGAGGCGCTGGGCCTGAAAGCGCGCCAGATTGTGGCCGCGCAACTGCTGGACAACGGCCCACTCTGGCTGGGCCTGCTGCTGGACAGCCCACAGACCGTGCTGGAGCTGACACCAGACCACCCGGCACTCAAACAAATTGGCATCAAAGTGGGGGTTGCCGGCATAGAGCCCGAGCAGGCTGCTAATAATTTAATCGCCCGCTCAAACCGCGAAGCCCGTGCCTTTGGCAACCGCGCCAACAACGCCAGCGACCTAACAGCGCTGGATGCTAGCGAGCTTGAAGTACGTGCTTTCGCGGCACCCTTGGGTGTGCTGGAAGACCCGGTTACCGGCAGCCTGAACGCTAGCCTGGCCCAGTGGCTGATCGCCGAAGGTCATTTGCCCAAACGTTACATAGCTGCCCAAGGTACTTGCATGAGTCGAGCCGGGCGCGTGCACTTATCGCAAGATGACACCGGCCAAGTCTGGGTCGGCGGCGATGTCGTCACCTGCATCGACGGCCAAGTTGAGCTCTAAGTTAGCAGGAAACAACCCACAGAATCTCGCCTCTGCGAGAGCAGTGCGGCAGCCCATGACCCCCTATTGCCACATCGTTTTTCTTGGCAAAGACGAAAGCCCTGTCGTATCTGCGAGGCCGCAGGCAGTGGCAGTCTATAACCCCAGGCTGGCGCGCTGCGCAAAGAGGAGCCGTGAATGTCAGATGCGACTCAGCAACTCAGCTTTTTTGGTCGCGAATTCCTGTTCACTCAGAAAACCCCGGCTTTGCAGGCTGGCCAGCTTTTCAATGCTGCTAAAAATATCGTCCTGACTGGTATTGCCGCTCACTTTGTTCGCGGGCAGGGTGGTGGAAGCCTGCGTGACGGCAGGCGCCTGGCTGGTGTTTACCGGTGCGGGCGCACTAAATGCGGCGGTGTTGCTATTGCTATTGCTATTGCTATTGCTGTAGTTTGTGTTGTTTGATGCCATGGGCGCATTCATCAAAGGGGCAGGCGGGGCCACACCGTTAACACTCACCACCGGCAACTGGCTGAGGTTCACATAACCATATTGGCTGCTGAAGGTGACTGAAGAGCCGCCGCTTTGCTGCTGCGAGACGCCGCCAATCTGGTGGTCTAGCGTGTCATAAATGGTGACTTGCCCGTGGTCGTCAATCGCCAGCCGGTGCGCTTGTGAAAACCAAGCGTAACGCATGCCGTTTTGCCCGCCGGTACTGTTGGGCCAGCGCAACTCCGGACCCCACCAGTCGGGCTGTGCCGGCGCCGTCACAAAAAGGTTGTTGGGGGTGCTGCTGAGGCGAGACAACTCGGCGCACAGATTATCAACCCGGCCTTTGAGGTAGTTGTTGAACATGTCCCCGATCATCGTCATGCCGCCCTGCATCCACTGGCCGGAGCCACCAAACTCGGGATGGCTGAACTGCGCCATGCTGCCGTTGCCGTTGACCACAGAGCCCAGCATGGACATGACAGCATCGAAACTGAAACCGTGGCGCTGGGCCACATCATTGATGGCCTGCTGGCCGGCGGATGAGAGTTTGAGCATGGAAAGTTAATTTAATGTGACAGTGATGGGGACAAGATAACACGCCCTCATGACACGGGGCCCAGAAAAACAGCTTCGTCGCATCGGCGACAAGAAGCACCGGGCGCCAAGGCTTAAATACAGGGCATGGGAACTCTCTACCTCGTACGCCATGGCCAGGCTTCATTTGGCGCCGAAGACTACGACAACTTAAGCCCCTTGGGCCGACAGCAAAGCATACAACTGGGGACGTACTTCAGGCAAAAAAATATGACTTTTGACACCGTTCTAACCGGTACCCTGCGGCGTCAGCAACAAACCTATGCCGGCATCTGCGAGGGTTCCGGGGCCACGCTGGCCGCTCAGACCTGGCCGGAGCTCAATGAATACGACAGCGCGGCGGTCATCGCCACGATCCATCCGCAAGCGCTGGAAAAACCCGATACACCCGAACTATACCGCCATCACTTTCGCCTGCTGCGCGACGGACTAACGCAGTGGATGAATGGCGTGGTCAGCCCGCAGGGCATGCCTAGCTACCCGGAGTTTCAGTTGGGAGTGACGCGGGCACTGGAGCATGTGCGTAAAAACTGCGAAGGTAACGTACTACTGGTCTCCAGCGGCGGGCCGATTGCCACAGCCGTCGGTCATGTGCTGGGCACCACACCCGAGACCACGATTAACCTCAACATGCGCATCCGCAACAGCGCTGTCACCGAGTTCGACTTCAACCGCAAGCACCACAGCCTACTGACCTTCAACACCTTGCCACATCTGGCCGACCCGGTCCAAGCCACCTGGGTGACCTATGCCTGAAGCCGGAGGATCAGGACCACGAAGAAAAACGGCAATCCAAAGGTTCATGGACTGCCGCAGGCTTCGGCCTCGCAGAAACGATGGGATATTTGTAACTTCCGGCTCTCTTAATCTCGGGGCAGTTTGAAGACGGTAATGGCGCTGGTCAGGCGCTGGGTTTGCTCGGCCAGATTGCCGACCGCCGCGGCTGCCGCTTCCACCAAAGCCGCATTTGGCTAGGTTACGCTGTCGAGGGCCTGGTTGATTTCTGTAATACCAATGCTTTGTTCGCGCATGGTCTAGCCCACTTTACTGATGATGGCGGGCACCTGCTGCATCGACACCCCAGCCTCATTGGTGAGAGCCATACCCACATCAACCTGGCCCAAAGAGGCATCAATCAGTTGCTTGATTTCCTTGGTAGCCGCTGCGCTGCGCCAGCAAACGCACCTCGGAGGCGACTACGACAAAGTCGCATCCCTGGTTGCCGGCACGAGT
>JBLHZH010000203.1:0-5180 GCA_047629695.1 Rhodoferax sp. | reverse complement strand
CGCTGGGGCGTTGTGCATAGTGAACTCAATGGATTCAGGAATTTCTTGAAATGAGGCAGACGGTCAAGGTACACGCTTGAACACAAGCGAGCCGTTGGTGCCACCGAAACCAAAATTATTCTTCAACGCTACGTCAATCTTCATATCCCGCGCAGTATTAGCGCAAAAGTCCAGATCACACGCCGGATCCTGGTTGAAGATATTGATGGTCGGAGGACTCTTCTGATGGTGCAAGGCCAGTACCGTAAAGATCGACTCGATACCACCAGCACCACCCAACAAGTGGCCCGTCATGGACTTGGTGGAGTTGACCACCATCTTCTTCGCATGATCACCTAACGCGGCCTTAATGGCATTAGCTTCATTGAGGTCACCCAGCGGCGTTGAAGTGCCATGGGCGTTAAGGTAGTCAATCTGGTCAGCATTGACACTGGCGTTGCGCATGGCACCCAGCATGGCACGGCGTGGACCGTCCATATTAGGAGCCGTCATATGACCTGCATCGGCACTCATGCCAAACCCAGCCAGCTCGGCATAAATTTTGGCCCCGCGTGCCTTAGCGTGTTCGTACTCTTCAAGCACCATCACCCCAGCCCCCTCGCCCAACACGAAGCCGTCCCGGTCCTGGTCCCAAGGGCGTGAAGCGGTTTGGGGATCGTCGTTGCGGGTACTTAGTGCGCGCATCGCGGCAAAACCTCCAATACCCAGAGGCGACACGGTAGCCTCGGAGCCACCGGCGATCATCACATCGGCATCGCCATATTCAATCATCCGGCCAGCCTCACCAATGCAGTGCAAACCAGTGGTGCAGGCCGACACGATGGCCAGATTGGGACCTTTGAAACCAAAGCGAATCGCTACATGACCGGCAATCATGTTGACAATCGTAGACGGCACAAAAAACGGCGAGATGCGGCGAGCACCCCGGTTCGTCAACTCACTATGCATGTTCTCAATCATCGGCAAACCACCAATACCGGAGCCAATCAGACAACCAATACGGGTCGAAAGCTCTTCATCAAGGGCGTCCAGTGTCGGCAAGCCGGCATCGGCCACCGCCTGACTGGCAGCAGCGATACCAAAATGAATGAAGGCGTCCATCGTGCGCGCCTCTTTGGTGCTGATGTAATCCTCGACCTTGAAGCCTTTGACTTCACCCGCAATTTTGCAGGAGAAGCTTGAAGCATCAAACCGGGTGATTAAATCAATACCGGACTGGCCAGCCAACAGGTTGGCCCAAGCGTCCGCTACCGTGTTACCCACGGGGCTGATACAACCTAAACCTGTTACAACAACGCGACGACGGGTCATAGATATTTAGAGTCCGTAGTTGGTCTAAAAAAGTCACTTGAAGTGACATGAATACATGTAGCTTGATTGAAAAACTGGGGGGCTTCGATCGCAACCCGCTTTTCAGTCAATGGACAATACAGTTAAGTATTGCCTGTCGAACCTAATTACGCTTTTTTATGGGTATTGGCGTAGTCGATGGCGTTTTGCACTGTGGTAATTTTTTCGGCATCTTCGTCTGGAATTTCAATTCCGAACTCATCTTCGAGTGCCATGACCAGTTCCACGGTGTCAAGAGAGTCAGCACCCAGATCGGCCACAAAGGCTTTCTCGTTGGTCACTTGCGACTCTTCCACTCCGAGTTGTTCGGCAATAATTTTTTTCACGCGTGCTTCAATATCGCTCATGGGTTCACTCAGTCGTTGGTAAATTAATCCGTGATTTTAGCCGGGCTTCGGGACCATTCCCAAATCTGGCTACCGAACGGATAAATCGGCTTATTGATAAGGTCGTGCTCTACCCTGCAGATCAGGGCATCAGCATGCCACCGTTGACGTGCAATTCCTGCCCCGTTATGTATGAGGCCTGTGGCGAAGCCAAGTACACCACCGCGTGTGCAATGTCAGCCGGTTGGCCGAGTTGCCCCAACGGAATCTGGCTCAGCAAGGCTTTGTACTGGTCTTCGTGCAAACTGGCAGTCATGTCGGTCTCAATGAAGCCAGGGGCCACACAATTGACAGTAATTTGGCGTGAACCGAGTTCACGCGCCAGGGCGCGGGTCATACCGGCCACACCAGCCTTGGCGGCAGCATAATTGACCTGCCCTGGGTTACCCGAGGCACCCACCACCGAGGTGATGCTGATGATGCGTCCGTAGCGCTGCTTCATCATGGTGCGCATAACCGCGCGGCTCATCCGGAACACAGCCTTGAGGTTGGTGTCCAGCACCGCATCCCACTCATCATCTTTCATGCGCATCGCCAGATTGTCCCGTGTGATGCCAGCATTGTTCACCAAAACGTGCAGGGCGCCATGGGTCTTGACCATGTCGGCGATCAACGCCTCGGCAGCAGAGGCATCATTGACATCCAGGGTACAACCGGTGCAGCCAGGAAAAGCTTGCAGCGTGGCCGCAATACGAGCCGCGCCATCATCGGTGGTGGCGGTGCCGATCACCTTCAACCCGCGTTCTGCCATCGCCAGGGCGATAGCAGCACCAATACCACGTGATGCACCCGTTACCAGCGCCACTTGGCCTTCAAATTTAATATCAGTCATTCCCAGTGCCCAAGAGTACAGTTTTCACATCCGCCAGTGTGGCCGGGTCCAACAACGCCAGACCCGTCAAGGCCGGGGCGATACGTTTGACCATGCCCGCCAGCACTTTCCCCGGTCCACACTCCACCACGACGCCCAAGTCCCGAGCCTGAATTGCCTGCACACATTCAACCCAGCGCACCGGTCTAAAAGCCTGGCGGTAGAGGGCATCGCGTATCCGCTCGGGATCGACCTCAACAGCGACATCAACGTTATTGATCAGGGTAATCTGCGGCGCTAAAAATACGGTAGAGGCCAGTTTTTCGCGTAATTTTTCAGCTGCCGGTTTCATCAAGCTGGAATGAAAGGGCGCCGATACTGGTAAGAGCAAGGCACGCTTGGCACCCTGGGCCTTTAATACTTCACAGGCTTTATCCACTGCCGCCTTGCTGCCGGCAATCACCGTTTGTGCCGGGTCGTTGAAGTTGACGGCCTCTACCACCTCGGTGGAGTCTGGACCAAACCCCAATATGACCTCAGCGCAACCGGCGATGACTTTGGCAGCCTCCATGCCCAGAATTGCGGCCATGGCACCGACGCCCACCGGCACCGCGTCCTGCATCGCCTGCGCCCGAAAGCGAACCAACGGCGTGGCCTGCGCCAGAGTCAGGACGCCTGCCGCCACCAGTGCCGAATACTCGCCAAGTGAATGCCCAGCCACGACGATCGGGGCGACACCAGTCTCACTGAGCCAGACACGGTAGGCGGCGACTGCGGCCACCAACATCACCGGCTGAGTATTGGTCGTCAGAGCCAAGACCTCTTTTGGGCCCTCATGAATGAGTTTGGTAACATCTTCGCTTAGGGCATCTGAAGCTTCTGCAAGGGTTGTACGAACCACAGGGTGATCATCCCAGGCATCCAGCATGCCCACAGACTGCGAACCCTGGCCGGGAAAAACAAAAGCAAAAGGTTTCATGCTATTTTGGTAAAAGTTAAAGTGGAAGTAAGGTGTTCACCCTTACACCGCAAGCACAATAGCTATAAGTTCAGGAGCACAGCGCCCCAAGTAAAACCGCCACCAACGGCTTCAAGTAACAACAATTCGCCGGGCTTGACCTGGCCACTGCGCACCGCGCTGTCGAGCGCGAGGGGGATCGATGCTGCCGAGGTATTGCCGTGCTGATCAACCGTCACCACGACTTTGTCCATGGGCAGTTTGAGTTTGCGGGCGGTGCTTTGCATGATGCGGATATTGGCCTGGTGCGGTACCAGCCAATCAATATCGGCGGCGACCTTACCCGCCTTGGCCAGTGTGCTGCGCGCGGCGTTATCCAGCAAGCCCACGGCCAGTTTGAAAACCGCTTGCCCATCCATTTTCAGCAAGGGGTCACCCAACACCTGCCCGCCTGAGACATGACCGGGCACGCACAAAATCCCGACATGCTTTCCGTCTGCATGCAGATCACTGGCCAGAATACCGGGGGCGTCAGAAGCTTCCAGCACCACGGCGCCGGCGCCGTCCCCGAACAGTACGCAGGTCGTGCGATCCTTGAAATCTAAAATTCGCGAAAAAATCTCGGCACCAATCACCAGCGCTTTTTTGGCCGCGCCGCTTCTGATCATGGCGTCGGCAACTGTCAGCGAGTATATAAAACCGCTGCAGACCGCCTGCACATCAAAGGCCGGACAGCCATTGGCTCCCAATTTATTTTGCAAAATACAGGCGGTGGAAGGAAAGACCATGTCAGGGGTCGAGGTCGCCACAATGATCAAGTCAATATCCTGGGGCACCAAGCCGGCCGCCTGCAAAGCCTGACGCGCCGCCTCTAGACCGAGATCGCTACTGCAGACGTCAGGCGCCGCAAAGTGGCGTGCCCGAATCCCAGTACGCTCAACAATCCAGTCATCGGAAGTTTCAACACCACCCGTAGCAAGTTCGGCCACCAGATCGGCATTCGTCAATCGACGGGGGGGAAGATAGCTGCCGGTACCGGTAATACGTGAATAAGGGCTCATGGGTTATCCAGGTGTAGCCGCATCGACGGGCCCGGATCGCGCAACACCCCCTAAAAGAGGAGCAACATGGGCGATTCGAGCTTGAACGCGGTCAAGCAAATTATTTCGGGCTGCGTCATACGCCCGCGTCAAGGCGTATTGAAACGCCAGTTCATCCGCGGAACCATGGCTCTTGAAAACCAGGCCGCGCAGCCCTAACAAGGCGCCACCGTTGTAGCGGCGATGATCCATGCGTTTTTTAAGCGCCGATATGATGGGGTAAGCCGCAATTGCGGCAACTTTCGTCAAAATATTCCGCGAGAATTCAATTTTCAGGAAGTCCACAATCATGGTGGCTAAGCCTTCGCTGGCCTTCAGGGCCACATTGCCAACAAAACCGTCGCATACTACGATGTCTGCCGTTCCTTTGAAAATATCGTTTCCTTCGACATTGCCATAGAAATTCAAATCACCCGCCTTGGAAGCAGATCGCAGCAGTTCGCCTGCTTTTTTAATCACTTCATTGCCTTTTATCGCTTCTTCACCGATATTAAGCAGGCCAACCGTGGGATTGTTATTGTCATTAAGGACCGACACCAAGGCCGAGCCCATGATGGCGAACTGCAATAAATGCT
>JBLHZH010000202.1:0-5185 GCA_047629695.1 Rhodoferax sp. | reverse complement strand
CATCATTGCCGACGGTCCTTATGACGAGGTCGCCAAAAATCCCCTGGTCATCGAGGCTTATATGGGCAGCGCCAACACTGAACTGCAAGGAGCCCATTGATGGCCACTGAAATGCTCCGCGTTGAAGACCTGCACGCTTGGTATGGCGAATCACATATCCTGCATGGCGTCAACCTGTCGGTCAACGAAGGCGAAGTGGTGACCCTGTTGGGGCGCAACGGCGCCGGTCGCACCACCACCATGCGCGCTATTGTTGCCATGACCGGAACGCGCAAGGGCTCGATCAAGATCAAGGGCCAGGAAATTCTCAAACTCGCCCCCCACAAGGTGGCCCGACTGGGCGTGGGCTACTGCCCTGAGGAGCGTGGCATTTTTGCCAGCCTGAGCGCCGAAGAAAACCTGATGCTGCCACCCGTAATTGCGCCGGGTGGCATGCCACTGGCCGAGATTTACGAGATGTTTCCCAATCTGCAAGAGCGCGCCAGCAGCCCCGGTACCCGCCTCTCGGGCGGCGAGCAGCAAATGCTGGCGGTAGCCCGTATTTTGCGCACGGGCGCACGCCTGCTGCTACTTGATGAAATATCAGAAGGACTGGCGCCGGTCATCGTGCAGAAACTGGCTGAAATGATTCTCACGCTCAAGGCCAAGGGCTACACCATCGTGCTGGTTGAGCAGAACTTTCGGTTTGCCGCCCCGCTGGCTGACCGTTTTTACATCATGGAGCATGGCAACATCGTGAAGCAGTTTGCGCAAAACGAGCTAAGACAGAACATGGGCATGCTGCAGGACTACCTCGGCGTTTAAGCCCACCCTAATTCCCCCTAAAACCAAATTAACCAGGAGAAACCATGAAACTCACCACACTTGTTGCCGCCTTGGCACTTGGCTTTAGCACTGCCGCCTCAGCGCAAAATACCGGCCCGGTCAAAATTGGCTTTATCACCGACATGTCCAGCCTATATGCCGATATTGACGGCCCGGCTGGCGCTGAAATGGTCCGATGGGCTGTGCAGGATTTTGGTGGCAAGGTACTGAATCGGCCGATTGAAGTCATGACAGCCGACCACCAGAACAAGGCCGACGTGGCCAGCTCCCTAGCCCGCGAGTGGATTGACAAAGATGGCCTGTCAATGCTGATTGGGGGTACCAGTTCAGGCACCTCACTGGCCATGGCCAGAATTGCTCAGCAAAAAAAACGCCCCTTCATATCCGTCGGTGCTGGCTCGGCCCGCCTGACCAATGAAGATTGCACACCCTACACCGTTCATTACGCCTACGATACCGTCGCGCTGGCCAAGGTGGCAGGCTCCGCATTGGTGAAAGCCGGCAATAAAGACTGGTTCTTTTTAACCGCGGACTACGCCTTTGGTTACTCGCTGGAGTCAGATGCATCGACCGTGATCAAGGCCAACGGAGGCACTGTCGCAGGTGCCGTGCGCCACCCGCTCAACGCCTCCGACTTTTCGTCCTTTATGCTGCAGGCCCAGTCCTCAAAAGCCCAGATTCTGGGACTGGCTAACGCCGGTGGCGACTTCACCAATGCGATGCGGGCAGCGCGCGAGTTCGGGGTCAATAAAACCATGAAGATCGCTGGCCTGCTGGTGTTCGTCAACGATGTCCACAGCTTGGGTCTTGCCAACACCGAAGGTCTGCAACTGGCAGGTAGCTGGTACTGGGACCAGGACGAAGCCTCGCGCACCTTTGCCAAACGCTTCTTTGAGAAGTTCAAACGCATGCCTTCGAGCATTCAGGCCGCAGACTACTCGGCCACCACCACTTACCTGAAGGCAGTTCAGGCGGCCGGTACGACCGATGCCGACAAAATCATGGCGACGCTCAAGAGTACCAAGATCAATGACTTTTACAGCCAGGGTCAAATTCGCGCCGATGGCCGGATGATTCACGACATGTACCTGTACCAGGTCAAATCGGCGAAAGAGTCAAAAGCCCCTTGGGACTACTACAAGACCATAGCCAAGGTACCGGGTGAACAGGCTTTTACGTCGGTCGCAGACTCCAAATGCGCGTTGCTCAAAAAATAAACTGACATCCGCTGCGGCTGGTCGCTTGAGCGACCAGCCTTTTTTTTGTATTACAAGCCATGAATTGACGGGACTCCATGGACATTTTCGGTATTCCTATTCAAGCTTTTCTGGGTCAGCTGCTGCTGGGCTTGGTTAATGGCGCGTTTTACGCCCTGCTCAGTCTCGGGTTGGCGGTCATCTTTGGCATGCTGGGCATTGTCAACTTTGCCCACGGTGCCCTTTACATGATGGGCGCCTTTACCGCCTGGATCATGCTCGATAAGTTTGGCATCAACTACTGGTTTGCGTTGTTTCTGGCGCCTCTGACAGTAGGCACCCTTGGTGTTGTCATTGAGCGCCTCTTTCTCAAACATTTATACAAACTTGATCCGCTTTACGGCCTGCTGCTAACCTTTGGTCTGGCGCTGATTTTTGAAGGTTTGTTCCGCGAGATCTACGGGGTCTCAGGCAATACTTACCGTGTTCCGGACTTGCTGAGAGGCGCCACCGATCTGGGCTTTATGGTGTTGCCCAACTACCGCGCCTGGGTTGTGCTGGTTTCGCTGGCCGTGTGCTTTGGCACCTGGTTCATGATCGAGCGCACCCGGCTCGGAGCCTACCTGCGCGCCGGCACCGAAAACGCCGCGCTGGTGCAGGCTTTTGGCATCAACGTTCCACTCATGGTGATGCTCACCTACGGCGCCGGTGCTGCGCTCGCAGCGCTGGCCGGAGTGCTGGCGGCACCCATCATCCAAGTCAACCCACTGATGGGATCAAACTTGATCATCGTGGTCTTTGCGGTGGTGGTCATCGGGGGTATGGGTTCCATCCTGGGCTCTATCCTGACCGGCCTGGCGCTCGGCATCATAGAGGGGTTGACCCGGGTCTTCTACCCCGAGGCTTCCAGCATTGTGGTGTTTGTCATCATGGTGATCGTCCTGATGATTCGACCTGCTGGTCTGTTTGGCAAAGAGGCTTAAGCCATGATCAAATCTGTTTTACTGGTTCGCATTACTTTTGTTGCCCTGCTGCTATTGGGGCTGTTGGCCCCCATGCTCGGGATCTATCCAATATTTTTGATGAAGCTGCTGTGCTTCGCCTTGTTTGCCTGTGCCTTTAACCTGCTACTGGGCTTTACCGGTCTGCTGTCGTTCGGCCATGCAGCGTACTTCGGGTCGGCCGCCTATATCACCGGCTATGCCATCAAGTCACTGCAACTCACGCCTGAGCTTGGCATTCTGGTCGGCGTCCTTGGATCCGGTGTCATCGGACTGTTGGTGGGTCTGTTGGCCATCCGGCGCCAGGGTATTTACTTTGCAATGATCACGCTGGCGATGGCGCAAATGGTGTATTTCGTTTTGCTGCAAGCCCCCTTTACTGGCGGTGAGGACGGCTTGCAGGGGGTGCCACGCGGCGCGCTCTTTGGCCTGCTGTCGCTGCGCCCGGACACCACTATGTACTACTTGGTGCTGGGCGTCTTTGTGGCAACTTTTTTGGCTATTTCACGCATCGTGCATTCACCGTTTGGTCAGGTCCTGAAGATGATTCGCGAAAATGAACCCCGTGCCATCTCGCTCGGCTACCAAGTCGAGCGCTACAAGCTGCTGGCCTTTGTCCTGTCAGCCGCAATAGCGGGGTTGGCAGGCTCACTAAAAACACTGGTAATGGGTTTTGCCACGCTGACCGATGTGCACTGGACGATGTCGGGAGAAGTGATTTTGATGACGCTGCTGGGCGGTGTCGGCACCCTGTTTGGGCCGGCTTTTGGCGCCGGCATTGTGATTGCGTTACAAAACATGCTGGCCGACAAGGTTGGCTCCTGGGTCACAGTGATCATCGGGGTTATTTTTGTTTTGTGCGTGATGGCCTTTCGTAAGGGGGTCGTGGGTGAGTTGCAGGCGTTTCTGGCGCGACGTCGGCAGGCCGATGTCAAATAAATAAAATCCGCTCTACTTAACTTATAGATATGGAACCACTGACCCTGGACGCCACTGACCTCCAGCTTCTGGCGCAACTGCAAAACGATGCCTCGCTCAGCAATCTGGCCATGTCAGCAATGCTTAACATCTCTCCGCCAACTTGCCTGCGACGCGTGAAGCGGCTGCATGACAGCGGATTGATTGAGCGCGAGGTGGCGTTACTCAGCATCGACAAACTGGTGCCGATAGCGGGTCACGGGCTGTGTGCTATTGTCGAAATCACGCTCGACCACCAAGACCATGAGGCGCTACAGACCTTCGAGCAGCGCGTAGTAGAGGAGGACGCGGTACAGCAGTGTTACCGGGTCTCTCCCGGCCCCGACTTTTGTTTGGTGGTGCACGCGCTGCACATGCCCGACTACTTGGCGCTGGTGCAACGGCTGTTCACAGCGGACGCCAACGTGCGCAACGTCAAAACCTTTTTCAGTATCAAACGCAGTAAATTTGGCACGCGGGTGCCGCTTCCCATGCCAGCAGCGCTTTAGCTCAGACGCTGGCCAGCGGCAGCGTGAAGCTGACGCGACAGCCCTTGTCCGGCACGCCTTCAGCCGACACCGTTCCGCCATGACGCTCCACTATTTTTCGAGTCAGTGCCAGGCCCACGCCCAAGCCTTCAAACTCGCGTGCACCGTGTAGGCGCTGAAACGCATGAAACAGTTTTTTGCCGTAATCGGGGTTAAAGCCCACGCCGTTGTCGCTCACTGTCAGGACACACTGACCGCTGGCATGGTATCGCCAGCTCAGCTCTATTTGCGCCGACTTGCAGCCCCGCGTAAATTTTAAGGCGTTGGACAACAGATGCGTCAGTACCTGGCGGAGCAAAGCGGTATCGCACTGCAGCAGTGGAAAATCAGGCGCAACCTGCCACGCCACGATTCGCCCCTCGCCGGTCGGTGCCAGCTCGGCACAAACCTCGTCAATCAACGGTCCCGGCGCCACCGGGGCCAGTTGCAATGCCAGTTGGGTCAGCCTTGACAGGGCCATCAGACCATCAATCTGCTGCCCCATGTGGCGCGCCGCCTGCTGCACCCGGTCCAAGTGCGGGGCCACCGCCGCCAGTGTTGGCTCGCCCAGGTCTTCCCGGATGATCTCCACATAGGCGTTGACATGGCGCAGGGGGGCCCGCAGATCATGCGAGACCGAATGGATAAAATCCTCCAGCTCAGCCCGCACCTGCGCCAA
>JBLHZH010000201.1:0-5206 GCA_047629695.1 Rhodoferax sp. | reverse complement strand
CTGGGCGACAAACTGGTCGACCAGCTGGTGGATTGCAATGTCATTCGAACGCTGCCCGATTTGTATCGTCTGGGGCTGGTGGCGCTGGCGGGTCTGGACCGCATGGCCGACAAGTCGGCGCAGAATATTGTGCAGGCGCTGGAGAAGTCCAAGCAAACCACGCTGCCCCGCTTTTTGTTTGGCTTGGGTATTCGCCATGTGGGTGAGGCTACGGCCAAAGCCCTGGCGCGTCATTTTGGGCAGCTCGACGCCATCATGGACGCCAGCGAGGCCCAGTTGCTGGAAGTCAGTGATGTGGGACCGATTGTGGCCCGAAGCTTGCACACATTTTTTGAACAGGCGCACAACCGCGAGGTGGTCGATCAATTGCGTGTTTGTGGCGTGACTTGGGCCGAAGGTCCGCCCGCACCAGTCACAGTCAAACTTCTGAGTGGCAAGACTTTTGTCATTACCGGCACCCTCCCGAACCTGAGCCGTGATGAGGCCAAGGACCTGATCGAAGTTGCTGGTGGCAAGGTGGCCGGCTCGGTCAGCAAAAAAACAAGCTATGTGGTTGCCGGCACAGAGGCTGGCAGTAAGCTCGAAAAAGCCCTTGAACTGGGTGTGACAGTGCTTGATGAAGCCGCTTTAAAGGAGATGCTCGATGACGGTTCGTGATATTTTGAAAATGGGTGATGTGCGTTTATTACGCACCGCCCAGGCGGTTACGCAGTTCGACACCGATGCGCTGCATCGGCTGATCACTGACCTGCTTGACACCATGGCGTCAGCCGATGGCGCCGGACTGGCGGCGCCGCAAATCGGCGTGGACCTGCAACTGGTGATCTTTGGCAGCGATAGGTACAACCCGCGTTACCCGGATGCACCACCGGTGCCACGTACGGTGTTGATCAACCCGGTCATCACGCCGCTTGGACAGTCCGAAACCGACACCACAGTACTTGAAATTGAAGACTGGGAAGGTTGTCTGTCGGTGCCGGGTTTGCGCGCTGCCGTACCGCGCTTTTCGCGTATTCGTTACACCGGCTTTGATCAATATGGTGACCCAATTGATCGCATCGTCGATGGTTTTCATGCGCGCGTGGTGCAACATGAGTGTGACCATTTGATCGGCACGCTGTACCCGATGCGGGTGCGTGATTTCAGCCGTTTCGGCTTTACCGAGATTCTTTTTCCTGATCGGACCTGAGATGATTAATACCCTGACCGCCCTCGGCGGTATGCAGGTGGCGCCGCACCATCTTGCGGCCCAAGCCGGCCGCGATGTACTGCGTGACGGCGGCAACGCCGTTGAGGCGATGGTGGCCGCCGCCGCCGCCATTGCGGTTGTTTATCCGCACATGAACGGCATTGGCGGTGACGGCTTCTGGCTGATCCATGAGCCCGGCAAGGCCCCGGTAGCGATAGAGGCTTGCGGCTTTGCCGCCGGCTTGGCCGACCGCGCTTTTTACGCTGGACTGGACGCCATCCCGACGCGCGGACCGACAGCGGCACTCACGGTGGCGGGCACCATTGGCGGCTGGGCTAAGGCGCTTGAAGTCGCCGCGGCCTGGGGGCCGGCCCTGCCGTTGCCACGGCTCCTGGCGGATGCCATTCGCCATGCGCAGAACGGGGTGGCAGTCACTGCCAGTCAGTCCGCACTGACGTGGCAAAAACTCGACGGCCTCAAAGGCGTGCCGGGGTTTGCCCAGACCTACCTGGTCAACGGTCAGCCACCCGCAGTCGGCCATATTCTTAAGCAGCCCGCACTGGGCCATACCCTGGCGACGCTGGCCGAACGTGGGCTGGACGATTTTTATCGGGGCGAGATTGCTCAGCGGATGGGGGCCGAACTGGCCCGTGTCGGCAGCCCGCTGCGCAGCAGCGATCTGGCGGCTTACCAGGCCCGGATTGTCGAGCCGCTGGCGGTGCGTCTGAATGACTGCACCGTCTACAACCTGCCCCCGCCCACGCAAGGTCTGGCGGCCCTGATGATTCTTGGCTTATTTGAATGTCTGGGCGTCACAGAAGGGGAGGGTTTTGCCCATGTGCACGGACTGGTGGAGTCCACCAAACGGGCTTTTCGGGTGCGCGACCGCGTGGTGACTGATCCGGCGCGCCTGCCGGCTGAGCCGATGCACTTTTTGTCAGCAGCGGCACTGGATGCGCTGGCGGGCGAGATCGACATGCAGGTCGCATTGCCCTGGCCGGATGCCGCCGCACCCGGTGACACTATCTGGATGGGCGCGATTGACAGTGCGGGCCGGTCGGTGAGCTTTATCCAGAGCGTGTACTGGGAGTTTGGCTCGGGGGTTGTCTTGCAGGACACCGGTGTGACCTGGCAAAACCGGGGTACCAGTTTTTCGCTTGACCCGACGGCCCTGAATGCGCTGGAGCCCGGGCGCAAACCGTTTCATACGCTGAACCCGTCGATGGCCTTATTTGATGATGGCCGTGTCATGCCCTATGGCACCATGGGTGGCGAAGGGCAGCCGCAGACGCAAGCCGCTGTTTTTACCCGCTACGCCCGTTTTGGGCAAGGCCTGCAGCAAGCCGTGACCGCACCGCGCTGGTTGTTGGGACGGACCTGGGGAGATGTCAGTACCTCGCTCAAACTCGAAAACCGCTTTGACTCGGCGCTGGTCGCCGAGCTCAAGGCTGCCGGGCATCAGGTCGAACTACTCGATGAGGATTTTAGCGACACCATGGGCCATGCCGGGGCCCTGGTGCGTCATCCCAACGGGCTGATCGAGGGGGCGGCCGACCCGCGCAGCGATGGCGGAGTCGCTGGTGTTTAAGACTTTGTAAGCGTTGCTGACAGCACGGCAGCGTAGAATATTTTTTCGATTTATTCAAGGAGCAGACATTGCGTAATTTAATCTTTAAAAAATTGGCGGGCGTTTTGTGCGCGAGCTTGTTGGCTAGCGCTACGACGGTGAGTCATGCGCAGCAGGAAGAGAAAATTCTCAATGTCTACAACTGGTCGGACTACATTGCTGAAGATACGATCAAGAATTTTGAAAAAGAAACCGGTATCAAGGTCCGCTATGACACCTTTGACAACAACGAAATCCTGCACGCCAAGCTGGTGGCAGGTCGCACCGGCTACGACATTGTGGTGCCCTCGTCAGGCTGGGCCCGGCTGCAAATGGACGGTGGCCTGCTGCGCCAACTCGACAAGGCGCAACTGCCCAACCTGAAGAACCTCGACCCCGCGCTGCAAAGCCAGATGGCCAGCCTGGATCCTGGCAACCAGTACCTGGTTAACTGGCTGTGGGGCTACACCACCGTCGGCATCAATACCGCCAAGGTGAAAGCCGCACTGGGTGCTGAGCCGATGCCGGCCAACGCGTGGGAACTGTTTTACAACCCCAAGTATGTGAGCAAGCTAAAGAGTTGTGGCGTATCCGTACTGGACAGCGCCTCGGAAGTTCTGCCGACCGCCCTACATTATCTGGGTAAAGATCCGTTTAGCCGCAATCCTGCTGATTACAAGGTGGCCAGTGCGCTCTTCAAGTCGATTCGTCCCTATGTGACGCTGTTCAGCGCGTCGGGCTATATCAATGACTTGGCGGCAGGCTCCATCTGCCTATCACTGGGCTGGTCAGGCGATATCAGTATTGCCCGGAACCGGGCGATTGAAGGCAAGACCGGGCAGGATATTGTGGCGTTGGTACCTAAAACCGGGGGTATCCTGTTCTTCGACATGATGGCGATCCCAATTGATGCGCCACACCCCCGCAACGCCCATCTGTTCATCAACTATATTTTGCGTCCCGCGGTTCATGCGTCGTTGACCAACAAGGTGTTTTACGCCAACCCAAATTTGGCCTCACGCCCCTTTATCAAGCCCGAGGTTGCCAATAATGCCGCTGTTTTTCCTTCTTCTGCCGATATCGCGCTCATGGTGCCGCCCAAAGCTTTGAACAACGAGACGCGGCGTCTGATTACCCGGGTCTACACTGGCTTTAAAACCGGTTTCTGACCGGCACCTGGTCGCGTAGTTGGAGCCAGCGATGCCATTTCTGCAGATCAAGCGCGTCGTCAAGAAGTTTGACGATGTGGTGGCCGTCGATGATCTGTCTCTCGACATTGAGCAGGGCGAAATATTTGCTCTGCTGGGCTCCTCGGGTTGCGGCAAGTCCACCTTGTTGCGCCTGCTGGCGGGGTTTGAGTCCTGCAGTTCTGGTCAGATCTTGCTGGCCGGGCAGGACATCGGCGCGCTGGCGCCTTACGAGCGTCCCATCAACATGATGTTCCAGAGCTATGCCCTGTTTCCCCATCTGAATGTCTGGGACAACATTGCCTTTGGCCTGCGCCGCGACCATTTGCCCAAAGCCGAAATCGTGGCGCGGGTCGAACAGTTGCTGGCACTGGTGCAGCTCACGCCCTATATCAAACGCAAACCGCATCAGTTGTCGGGCGGGCAACAACAGCGGGTGGCACTGGCCCGCAGTCTGGCTAAGCGACCCAAGTTGCTGCTGCTGGATGAGCCGCTGGCGGCCTTGGACGCCAAGCTGCGCAAAAAAACCCAGCTCGAACTGGTCGACATCATCGAGCAGGTCGGTGTGACCTGTCTCATGGTCACGCACGACCAGGAGGAGGCCATGACCATGGCCACGCGCATCGGTGTCATGAACGAAGGGCGCTTGCTGCAAATCGGGCGCCCGATCGATATTTACGAGACCCCCAACTGCCGCTTTGTGGCGGATTTTATTGGCAACGTCAACCTGTTTGAAGGCACGCTGGAGGTGGACCAGCCTGACCACGTCCTGATCACCACGCCCGAATGCCGGCACTACGTCAGCCACGGCATCACCGGCACCCGCGGCATGGCGGTAGGGGTGGCGGTGCGGCCTGAAAAAATGATGATTCAACAACAGCCACCCCGTGATGAGGAGCGCGAATCCCCGGCGCAGGTGGGCTTTAATCTGGTGCACGGGGTGATCAAGGACATGGCCTACCTGGGTAACCTCACCACCTACCATGTGCAGCTGGATGGCAGCAGCGTCGTCATCCGGGTGACCCATCTCAATGACGCCCGCTTCGAAGCCACCCAGCTGACCTGGAACGATCCGGTTTACGTCTGGTGGTATGGCAGTGATGTCGTGGTTTTGACGCGCTAGGCAGGCCATGACCGCTACCTTGGTCAGCGTTCCTTTGGTACGGCCACGGCGTCAGCGCGTGGCTTGGGGTCGCAAGCTGGTGATCGGCGTGCCACTGCTGT
>JBLHZH010000200.1:0-5230 GCA_047629695.1 Rhodoferax sp. | reverse complement strand
GGACAAATACCAGGTCTGGTTCGGGTGGTAGGCCTCCAGAAAATCACGCTGGTAGCCCACCGGCTTGCGCGCTTGCAGCGGCTGGTCAATATAGAAAAGAATGTCCTGGCTGTCAGCAGACAGCGGGATAAAGCGGGGAAAAACATCTACTCTGGGGCCCACGCCAAAATAACGGCGCGCTCGGCCTTCCCCCGACGCGCTGACCTGGCCGCTCTCAATCAGCTTGGCAACCAGGCGCTGCGCGGTGCGCCTGGCGATGCCGGGACGTTGAGTGAGGAGTTCAGCCAACGTCAATCCGTTACCGGATGACTGAATGCTGTTTAGTAAGTCAGTGGTGGATGACATGGCAGTATTGGCGCTGTTTAATGTTTTTGTGGCGCAATTGTGGCGCAGTTTATCAAACTGCGCCAGTTTATGCCGTCATGGGCTGCCGCGGCCTGCGGCCTCGCAGAGACGAGTTAATCCTGCGCCAGGGCCAGGCTGATGGCCGCTTGCGCCTGTACTTCAGCCTCTTTCTCCAACGTCAACATGCTGCCGGTCTCGCGGTAACGGCTGTGCCAGGACAGGGCTTTTTCCAGGATGTGGGGGGTGTGGCCGCCCCGCTCTTTGGCCTCGGTCACATAGTCATGCAACATGTGCCGATACGGCTCTGCCACGCAATTATTGATGATGACTTCGGCCCGTTCCCTTGGGGCCAGGCCGCGTAAATCAGCCAGGCCGACTTCGGTCACGATGATGTCCACATCGTGCTCGGTATGATCCACATGGGACACCATCGGCACGATGCTCGAAATCTTGCCGCCCTTGGCGACCGACTTGGTGGCAAAAACCGACAGATAGGCATTGCGCGCAAAGTCACCCGAGCCGCCAATGCCGTTCATCATGTGGGTGCCCAGCACATGGGTGGAGTTGACGTTGCCGTAGATATCGGCCTCCAGCGCGGTGTTGATGGCGATGATGCCCAGTCGCCTGATGACCTCAGGGTGGTTGCTGACCTCTTGCGGACGCAGCACCAGCCGGTCTTTGTATTTCTCGATATCGCCAAAGACCTCGGCGCTTTTTTGCGACGACAACGTAATCGACGAGCCCGAGGCAAAGTCCAGCTTGCCGGCAATCGCCGCTGTTTCGGCATCGGGTGGCAGGATGGTGGAGGCACTGTCGAGTTTTTTGTGAACACAATGGCAACAATTTTGTCAGCCGCAATCTCTATGGCGGTGGTGCCAATGCGGTCATGCGGCGTCATCAGTGGCATCGGTTCGCGCATGGGGCGATACTTGGGGATGAAGATGTCGTGCAGGCCCTCCAGCACCAGCGACTGGCTCAGGTTGATCTCGACAATCACCTTGTCGGCCAGGATCGCAAAGCTGGCACTGTTGCCGACCGAGGTGGTCGGAATGAGGGCCCCGGTCTCGGTGATGGCTACCGCCTCGATGATGGCAATGTCAATCGGTGCGATCTGGCGGGTGCGCAACATCTCGACCGTTTCAGACAGATGTTGGTCCACATACATCACCTCGCCCCGGTTGATGGCCGCGCGCAGCACCGGGTCGGCCTGAAACGGCATGCGCCGCGCCAGCACGCCAGCCTCGGTCAGCGTCTTGTCGACCTCACCGCCCAGTGAGGCCCCGGTCATCAGCGTGATTTTTAGCGGCTCCTGGCGTGCCCGCTCGGCCCGCGCCAGCGGCACCGCCTTGGCATCGCCGGCCCGGGTAAAACCGCTCATGCCCACCGTCATGCCGTCGCGTATCCACTGCGCGGCTGAAGTGGCGCTGGTGACCCGTGCCCGCAGCAGCGGCAGACGAATGCGGTTTTCAGTCTCTTCATGCATGTTTTTCAGTCCTTTTAAGTTGCGGCTTTCCCCACCGTCAGGTCAGGGTGTAGTTGATGGGAGTCAAAGGGGCGGGCGTGTTCTCGTCACCCAGCGATTCGCGCAGATTGATCTCAATGGCGCGACAAATAGCGTCCAGCGGCAGGTCATTGGCGGCGAGGCCAAACGGCTCCTCGATCTCATCGCCCAGCGCATCGAGACCAAAGAAGGTGTAAGCCACGATGGCCACCACAAACGGCGTCATGAAGCCAATCGAGCCCACCAACCCGAACGGTAGTAAAAAACAATACAGGTAAGCGGTGCGGTGCAGGAGCAGGGTGTACGAAAAGGGAACGGGCGTGTTTTTGATGCGCTCACAGCCACCCGCAGCCGCAGTCAGATAGGAGAGGGTGGTATCCAGGGTGCCTGCCAGGCAAGGATCTATGCGACCGTCTTTCACGCACTGCCCCAGGTCAAGCCCCATCTGCACCATCAAAAAATCCGGCTTGTTGGTGGACTTTTCCATTTGCTGCCACTCCGCGTCCAGCAGCAGGTATTTGAGTTCCGCTGCACTCTTCTGGTTACGCAGCAAATCGCGCAGGGCGTGCGAGTAAGCGATGGTGCGGTGAATCATGCGGACCCGCGCATCCGCCAGACCGAGTCGCGCATGAGCCGGCTCGGGAAAGTTCAGCAGGCTTTGGCATTGGCGTGAAAAACTCCGGCTTCGGTGAACCAGCTCGCCCCAGAGTTTTCGCCCTTCCCAGAAACGGTCATAGGCAGCATTGTTTCTAAAGCCCAGAAAAATGGCAATCGGCAACCCGATCAGGCTGAAGGGGATGGTGGTCAGTGTGATCTTGAGGTCAAACAAGTCACCATGGGTAAGCGTCACCACGGTGGCAATCACGATATTGACCAGCAAAGTGGGCAGAATCCGGGGCAGGATCGACCCACGCACCACCAAGAACAACCTGAGCCCTGACGGCCGGTCTCTGACAATCATGTCTATTTTCCTCGTAGCGACCGAAAATCAGGTTTAATTACTAATATGCGCGTAGTTTAATCACTAACATATTAGCGAGTAAATTTACTTTTGATTGGAATCGCCTTGACGCCCCGGATACGCCACCGCAACCTGCCCCAGCTCTTTTTAAAAACACGCGCGTGCCTGATGTCGCACTTTCGTCCCATCCTCAAGCACTTTGGTCTGACCGACCAGCAGTGGCGCATTTTGCGCGTGCTGGACGAGCATGAACAACTTGAACCGCGTGAGATTTGCGCCTTGTGCCAAATTCAAAGCTCCAGCATGGCCGGCGTACTGGCGCGCATGAAAGACATGGCGCTGATTCAACGCCAGCGCATGCCGCAGGACCAGCGACGCGTGATGGTGCAACTGGCAGACAGGGGGGATCAGCTGGTACGCGAGATGGCGCCGCTCATCGATGCGCAATATGAGGCGATTGAAACGGTTTTTGGTGAAAAGGTGTTTGATGACCTCTTCAGCGCCATGGAAGCCTTCAATGAGGTACAAACGTTGACCCTGCCATCACTGGTGCCGCCTTCCAAACCTGACCTGCAGCCTACAATTTACCCATGAACACACCCACCCTCACCATCGATGTCGTGTCCGACATTGTTTGCCCCTGGTGCTATATCGGAAAACGCAAACTGGAAGCGGCGTTGGCCCTGCCCGAGGCCTCTGACCTGCCCAATGTGGTGATCCGCTGGCACCCGTTCCAGCTCAACCCCGCCCTGCCGCGGCAGGGCGTACCACGCCAGCAGTACCTGGAGGACAAGTTTGGCGGTCCGGAACGTGCCGCCGAAATCTACGACCGGATTCGCGCAGCCGGCCAGGCGGTCGGTCTGACACTCAACCTCGAAGGCATCACGCGCCAGCCCAACTCGCTGGCCGCCCATGCCCTGATTGCCTTTGCCCAGGCCGGCGACTTTGACAGCAGTGACATCAAGGAGCGCCTACTGAAGGCTTATTTTGTTGAAAACCGCTTTATTGGTAGCGTCGACGTACTGGCCGAGATCGCCGAAGAGGCCGGACTCAACGGCGAGGATGCGCGTCTTTTTATGACCGACCCCGAGCAGCTCGACGTGGTAGCGCAGGCCGACGCCCATGGTCGCAGCCTAGGCATCAATGGCGTGCCGTTCTTTATTTTCAACCAGCAAGTCTCCCTGTCCGGTGCACAAGACCCCGCCACCCTGCTGGCCGCCATGCAGCAGGCAACCCACGCGCAGCAAGGATAAACGAATACCATGTCTGCACTTGACACCATCCGCCGGGCTGACAGCCCTAACTTCTCCCAGTCCGAATTTCGGACTGCCCTGGGCATGTTTGCCACCGGTGTGACCATCGTGACCGCCCGTACTCCCCAAGGCGATCTGGTCGGACTGACCGCCAACTCGTTCAACTCGGTCTCGCTCAGCCCGCCGCTGGTGCTTTGGAGCTTAGGCCGAGCTGCGGCCTCCATGGCCACCTTCAGTGCCGGCTCGCATTACGCCATCAACATCCTGAGCGCCGACCAGAAAGAACTGGCACAACGCTTTGCCAGCAAGGGCGTCGACCGGTTTGCCAACGTGGCCTTCATTGATGGCGCAGGCGGTGCGCCCTTGCTGGCCGGCGCGGCCGCCAGCTTTGAGTGCTTTAACCGCAGCCGCTACGACGAAGGCGACCACGTCATCTTTGTCGGCGAAGTTGAGCGCTGCACCCACCGCGCCGGCGCCTCGCCTCTGCTCTACCACGGCGGTAAGTTCTACACCGAGCACCCGTTGTAGACACGCAGCAGCCTGCTCGTCTCTGCGAGCGCAGCGAGGCAGCCTATGACTTCCTGGATTGACGCATCGCTCCGCCTCGCCTGAATGAAATAGGGCTACTCAGGGGTTAGGCGAAACACCTCATGTGGTGCATCGCCAGAAAATTCAACGCCTATATTTCACGTCGGACCGCGCAAAGTCCTTGAGGCATCCGCTTTTGACTGTGCGCCAACGTCCAGGTAATTGAATCGTCGCTCGGCATACATCGGCGGTCCCTTGAGCGGGCTCGATGTCCAGACCATGTTTAACTCAATATGGCTCGTCTTTAGAAGAACCAATTTATGGCACCTTCAAACCTTTGCCACTTATCCCTTGGATGGGCTCTGAAGTGGAAAATAGATGAAGATGCTTTTATGAGATTACATTAACTGCAGCCCGGTTAACGGATAAGTTAACGAATTTTTAATAGCCAATGCAAGCAAACGCCTCACCTCACCAAGCTCTGAAATTATCTGAACTGATGGGGGCTCTAAGCCATGCCCTGGACATCACTGAAGGTCAGCCTGAAGGCCACTGTGTGCGCTGTTGCTGGATTGGCATGCGTATCGGTCAGCAGCTGGCGCTGCCAGCCCCGCAGTTGTGGGAGCTTTATTACACCCTGCT
>JBLHZH010000199.1:0-5231 GCA_047629695.1 Rhodoferax sp. | reverse complement strand
ATTTCATTGGCCGTTCTTCGGGGGGCTGACGTCTGGGCCTGAGCTTCTGCGCTCAGCAGCAAGGCACACAAGATGGTCGGCACGGCGACTCTAAAACCTGACATACGCGATTTCTTCATGGTTCACGGAAAGCTTCAGACCCAATTTTCAAGACCGGGCGTAGCAAAAACCAGGCAAAAGTCTGGGTCCCGACGATGACATCGACGTCGGCCGTCATGCCCGGGGTAACGGGCGAATTGGTGTTGCTCAGGACCGAGCTGTTGGTTCGAATGACCATTTTGAAATAGCTGCTGCCATTCGGATCCTTGTCTGCATCGGCGGCGATCATCTGAACGGCTCCCCCCAGAGAGCCGTATTTCAGAAAGTCGTAGGCCGACACTTTGACCTTGACTTGCTGACCGACCTGGACAAGGCCCCGGTCGGAAGGCGCCAGTCTGGCTTCGATCTCGATTTGAGCATTAGCCGGCACCACTTCAAGAATCGGCTCGCCGGCCCGGATAACCCAGCCAGACTCGCTGGAGCGCAGGCCCTTGATGATGCCCGCAATGGGGGCCTTGATGACATTGCGTAAACGTTGTGTCTGGGCCCGTTGAAAGTCTTCGGTCACGGTGGAAAACTGGCGCTCGGTGGTCAGCAGTTCTTCAGCAGCGCGGCGACGAAAGCGGCCTTCGACCTCGGCTAGCTTGCCTTCGGCTTCAGCCTTTGCGGCGATCACACCTTGCAGGGATTGCCGAGTCTTGGTCAGTTCCATCCGGTTTGATTCGACATCTTTTCTGGACTGGATGGCCTCAATTTGAGGCACCAGTTTTTCCTTTGCCAGTTGGCTGGTCAGGGCATGTTGTTGGTCGCTGATTTCTTGGCGCGTGGTCAGGCCGATTATCTGGGCACGGACCTCTGAAATCTTTGCCGTCTGCATTTGTACCTGGGCGTTTGCCGCGGCCAGTTGACCTTCGAGTTCCAGATTGCGTGCCCGGTAGGTCAGCAACTCTGTCTTGCGAATTTCGTCGTTGATGTCTTCGGAGAATTGAGCCGCAGTTAAGGGGCTGCGGCTAGCCTCGGCGCGTAAGCGGATGCGCGCGGCATTCATCCCCGCCTTTCTGACGGTGAGTTCCTCTAGGTTAAGACTGGCCGCGCCGAGGTCCAGCTGCATCAGAGGCTCATCGATCTCCACGGCATCGCCTTCCTTGACAAAAACTTCTGTGACGATGCCGCCTTCCAGGTGTTGAACAGTTTTGACACGGCTCGATGGCACGACTTTTCCGGGGGCCGTCACGTTCATATTGATGGGGGTAAAAATGGCGACGCCCAGTCCGGTGGCGAGCACAACAATACCCAAGCTAAGGCGCCATTTGCGCCAGAGTGATTGTGGTTCGAGTGATTCGTGCGATGACTTTAGGCGCTCAATAATGCCATCGCCCACCGATGAAGCGGCGAGTTTGCTTTCTAATTTGGACATACTTTATGACTACCTCAGGCCACTAAGGCGACCGGACTGGGCTTTTTAGTCTTGTGTTGGGCAGATCCTACGCCGAAGTGTTTTAGCAAACCTTCCTCTGTTGTCAGTAATTCTATTTTTCGGTCACCCGATATGGACACCACGGCATCTGTATTGGCGACCATCCGGGCCGAGTGGGTCACCACAATCACGGACCTGAACTGCGCAATACTCTTCAGTGCTGCAATTAGTTGCATCTCGCTTTCATGATCGAGGTCATTGGAGGGTTCATCCAGCACAAGAATGCAAGGGTTTCTTAGCAATACCTGAGCCAGAGAAATTTTTCGCCGTTCACCGGCTGAAAGGCTTCTGGCGCCTTCGGTTAACTGGGTGCTGTAGCCGTCAGGTAATTTGGAGATAAAGTTGTGCGCACCTGACAACTGGCAGGCTCGCACAATTTGCTCATCAGTTGCCGTAGGACACACCCGGCGCATCTGTTCGGCAATCGAGCCGTCGAGCATGTAAACCTGTTGCGCCAAGTTGCCGATCCAGCCTGATAACTGGGCTCTTGAAAACTGTTTCAGGTCATAGCCGTCCATCAGGGCGGTACCGGAGTCGGGCTGATAAAGTCCCGAAATAAGCTTCAATAGTGTCGATTTACCCACACCATTTTTTCCGCAAATGGCATAAAAACCTTTGGGTTCCAGCGCGAGCGAGACCTCTTGTAAAAGAGGATCAGCGTCCTTATGGTAGCCATAGCTTACTTTGTCAAGCTGGATCCGACCGGCGGGACGGGGGATGGAGACTTCGCCATCTTCACGTTCAAGCTTTTGCTCATAAACTGCCAGCAAGCGACGTGATGCTTCGCGCGACAAGGCCAGTTGGCGCCATGATCCAGCTAGGGTGGCAACCGGAGAAATTGCCTTCAGTGCCAGCATGTTGGCGGCGATCAGTCCACCTACTGTCATCCACTGATTGACGACGGCCAGGGCACCAAAGGCGGTAATGCTGATGGTGGTGCTGATTAATAGGCCATGAGAGAGTTCACGCGCATTTTCCAGCTGCGTACTTTTCTGAAAACTTTCGCCCAGCCATTGCTCATACTGCTGTTTCCACTGAGAGACCACCGCATTTTTTTGATCCAGCGATTTGACGGACTCCCGGGCGCGGCAGATTTCTGAGGTGAGCACGTCCAGATTACGGGCCTGATGAATCTCGGTTACTTTTCCTGACTTGATTTCGTCGGCCCACCACCAGGCCAAAGCAGAAAATACAAACAAGGCAATGAGGACGACCGGTAGCACCGGCGTTGCCACAAGGGCGATAATGATTAAAGAAAAAATAGCAACTGGCAAGTCAAAAGTGGCTTGCACCACGGAGCCCGTCAAGAGACCGCGAACTGCCCCAACGTCTCGAAATAAGGCCATCCAGGAAGCGGCCGCCCGTTCTTCCAACGCTTTGAGGGGTTGGCCCAGCATTCGTTCCAGCAGAGTCGACGAGAGCGTCCAGTCCAGCAGCGCACCGGCTTCGCGTAGTTTCTCGGCACGCAGGCGACGGAAATACCACTCGATCAAAATAGTCACCGCAATGCCGGCCAGCAAGGCAATGAGGGTCGAAACACCTTGGCGATGAATGACGCGGTCAAACACGATCAACGCAAAAACGGATGGAAGCAGGGCAAACAGGCTGATAGGTACTGAAATCAGCGCCGCTTTGCTGATTTTTTGTCGTGCGTTGGAAAATGCGGCCAACAGATCTTTGCCCAGACTGGCATCCTGCACCGTGTTGACCGTGCGCAAGCGCAAGGGGAGAAGATATTCAATCATGTTCCTGCGATCCTGTGGCGGCACACGGGTCGCTTGTGCTGGTGGCATGGCTAGCCGGCATGTGAGCCAAAAGTTGGCGCGTGCGTGTCAGCGCGTCGATACGGCGCGACAGTGACATCCAGTGGGCAATAGTCTGGACTGCCTGTTCCCGAAAATACGGAATTTCTTGGAGCAGGCGCTCGCGCTCCGCCTCGTCAAGCGCAATATCCTGCGCAATCAGACTCCATCCACTCATTAGCGTTGTATTGCCGAGGCTGTGCACCTCAGCAAAAAAATTATCCAGCCTGTCTGATTCATTCTTATCGCCGTTAGCTGTTGTTTTATTGCTCATACTTCAGTCACCTCCAGGTTGGCGTTATTAATACGCACATGCAATTGCTTGCGCATTTGCAGTACGGCCCGGCGCAGCCAGGTTTTCACGGTGCCCACAGGGACGCCCAACGTGTCCGCAATTTGCTGATGCGTCAGTTCGCGGTTGTACCTCAGGTAGATAGCCTGCCGGTAGTTCGGTGGCAACAGCACAATGGCTCGGTTAAAAGCGGCGCTTTTGGCGGCTGCCTGATCAGTCATGTTCACATTGTCTTGTTCTTGCTGCATCCAATCGATCCCAATCTCGCAATCTTCTGCATTGAAGTCGATCGACACGGTCTTAGCAATTAATACCGCTTCAGTCAGCGCTTGGTTTCGTGCAATTTGAAAAATCCACGATTCTGGCTTACTTGTCTTTGTTGGGTCAAAGCTGGCGGCATAGCGCCAGATGCGCAAAAAAATGTCATGCGTGACATCTTCTGCTGATTGGCCGTTCCTGACGTAGCGCATGACATAGTGCTTCAGGCGTACTGCGAAAAGTCCGTAAAGTTCTTCAAGTGCCTGTTGATCCCGGTTCTGGATTCGAATCAGCAACATCGTGACATCAATCGACAACGAATTGTCAATAGAGTTTGTACTAAATGTCGTAGAACTTTTCAAAACTGGCGCCAGACATCACCAGAAGGATCGCTTGGGTCGACTCTTGCACAAATTGCCTGGCCTTCAGCATGTGCTGGACACAGAGCGGCTAGGCTTGTGTTGACTGTGCGCATAAAAACAACTCCTTTCTCAAACTTTCAACTGATTAAATTTATTTACTTGTTACTTTAAAAGCAAATTTTGTAGTAAATTGTTATTTTAATGCGTATTAAATTTATTTTTTTATTGATTCTTTATTGCTAATTCGCAATACTTTTAAATTCAATTTGGTGGGAAAAATTGAATCCAAATGCTTAGCAAACCGATATTAGTAGTAAGAGATTTTCTTGGCAACTTAAAGATTGGAAATGAGCATGAACACACCTATCATTCAGGGCGATGGATTGGGGGCTGTCGTACTGCGCGGCGGGCAGGCTGTGGTTGTTGCACCACAGGAAGTTCTTCAGGTCGGAGACCGAGTGATGACGGCGGGTCAGGCCACGGATGTGTTAGTGCCTACGGCCAGCGGCACCAAAAGTGTACTGCTTCGTATCGCGCCTAATTCCGAGGTTGCTATCCGGCCGCTTGGTGTCGATGGTGCCCCTGCACTCGCGGACGTAGTGGTTGTGGCCGGTGATGCTCAATTTGTTGATCTGCCGCCGGATCTTGGCGAGCAGGTTAGTATGATGAAAAACGAAAAGTCGTCAGCCATTATTGCGGGTGATGGTTTGAGTTTAGGCCAGGGCCTGCTGCTAGGTGGTCTGGGTTTGGCTGCATTGTCTGCGATTGCCCGAAATTCAGATTCGACAACGTCAATCATTGACCGCAACGGTGATCCAGCCGGTTCAAGCCCTGCATTAACTGATGACAACGGTAGTCTAACTGGCTTAGACCCTACAGTAATTGTCCCCATCCCGGGTGCTACGGGTGAAGATGGCTCATTAGGCGGTGCGGGTGCAGACGGTGCAACGGCCGGTACGGGTGCAACGGGCGATACGGGCGATACGGGCGATACGGGTGCA
>JBLHZH010000198.1:0-5257 GCA_047629695.1 Rhodoferax sp. | reverse complement strand
TGACGTCTCTTCCGTCTCTGCGAGCGCAGCACAGCAGCCTATGACTTACTCGCGTGACTGGGACAGGCAGGCGATCTGGCGCATTCTGGCCACAGACTTTGGCACAGGCCTTGATTTTCTGACCTGCTGGCAGACTTGGAAGAACGACCCGCAGCGCCCTCGCCTGCTGCACTATGTGGCGCTAAGCCCTGCCGCGCCTTCGCTGGAAAGCTTGCAGGCCGCTGCGGCACACGACCCCGACTTGCAATTATTGGTACAGGAACTGGCCAGCCATTGGGTCAACTTGCTGCCAGGGTTTCAGCGCTTGACACTAGCCGAGGGCCAGGTTTTGTTGACGCTGTGCATCGGCGAGCTGCAACCTCTGTTGCGCGCACAGCAATTTCTGGCTGATGCGGTTATCTTATTCAATGACGGGAATATTTGGACGGTCAAAGCACTGGCCCGCTGCTGTCGCCGAGGAACCCTACTGACCAGTACCTGGACATCTGCTGCGCTACAGGCGGATTTGACTCAGTGCGGCTTTACACTGGACATGCAGCCCACCGACTTGCCGACAGGATCGCTGCGGGGTCAGTTCAACCCGCGCTGGCAACTCAAAGGCTCACGCCAGACAACGGCCCCGCTTGCAGCTAAAGTTGCCAGCTGTACCGTCGTTGGTGCCGGCTTATCGGGGGCCAGTGTAGCCGCCGCCTTGGCCCAGCGCGGCTGGCAAGTGCGTGTGCTGGACCAGGGCGAAGCTCCAGCTGCGGGGGCTTCGGGCTTGCCCGTGGGTCTGGTGTTGCCGCATGTGTCTGCCGATGACTGCCCCTTGTCACGGCTGACACGCAGCGGCGTGCGACTGACACTACAGCAAGCCCAACGTCTTTTGCGTCCAGGCCTGGACTGGGCGGCCAGCGGCACACTGGAACACCGGGTGGATGGCACCCTCTGGCACGCGCAGGCCGCTTGGCTTAAGCCGGCGGAACTGGTACGGGCGTTACTGTCGCAACCAGGAATTCAGTTTCAAGGCGGCGTCCATGTGACGGCGCTACGTCAATGCGGTGACCTGTGGGAGTTACTGGATGCGCAGGGCAAGATACTGAGCTGCACCCGGCGCGTGGTGTTTGCCAATGCCCAGGGTGTGCGCCCCCTACTGGCGGGCCTGCAGGCCTCACAGCCCGATGGGGCGCCCCAGTTGAAGCAGTTGCCTGCCCTGCACGGGGTACGTGGTCAGATGTCGTGGGGCTGGCATGCGGATTTACCAGAAGCGGTTTTTCCGCCTTTTCCAGTCAACGGTGCGGGTAGCGTGATATCGCAGGTACCCGTGCCGCAGGCAGCAGGAGAATCTAAAACAGCAAAGGCTTGGTTTGTCGGCGCCAGCTATGAGCCAGCTGACGCACTTCCGGTACCTGAGCAAGAAAATCACGCAGCCAACTTGGCGCGTTTAAAAACCTTGCTGCCGACTCTGGCTCAGGTATTGGCCCCGGAATTTCAGGCTGGCCGCATCAACAGCTGGCACAGCACACGTTGCGTCACAGCCGACCGGTTGCCGGTGGTGGGACCGCTCGACCACTTGCCGGCATCCAGCCTATGGATTTGTGCCGGTATGGGCTCACGTGGCCTGACTTTCGCGGTGCTTTGCGCCGAATTACTGGCGGCCCGCTGGGGCGCCGAGCCACTACCCGTTGAGGCCGCGCTAGCTGCCGCCCTCAACGCCCTGCGCAGCAAAGCGCCTTGAAAGGGCAAGCGACGCGGTTCAGTTCACGTTACTTCATGGCAGCGGCGGGGCGACGCGCCTTCACATAAGCATCGGTGGGCAGGTAGTCCCGGCCGTCAGCGTAACGCCATTGCACCATCGTGCCCTTGCCGTCGCGCTGGTCCAATTGACCGACATAAGCCCCCAGCGTGGATTGCTGGTCCAGCGCGCGAAACTCGGCCAGGCCAAAAGGCGTGCTGAATTTGAGGCCGCGCATCGCCAGTACCAATTTTTCGTTATCGGTACTGCCGGCTTTTTTGATAGCTGCAAAAATCGCCTGCATCATGCTGTAACCCACAACCGAGCCGACCTTGGGGTGTTCCTTGAAGCGTTTCTCATAGTTACTTGCGAACGCCGTATGTTCCGGCGTCTTGATCTGGTCCCAAGGATAACCGGTGACGATCCAGCCGCGGGGTGTTTCATCGCGCAGCACATCTAGGTACTCGGGCTCACCCGACAACAGAGACACCACTGGCATGCCGGGGAAGATCCGGCGCTGGTTGCCTTCGCGCACCAATTTGGCCAGATCCGCACCAAAGGTCACGTTAAAAATAGCCTCGGGTGTGGCCTGCATAACGGCCTGCAGAGTGGTGCCGGCCTCAAGTTTACCCAGAGCCGGCCACTGCTCGGCCACAAACTCGACATCGGGGCGTCGCGCCTTAAGAAGCTCCTTGAAGCTCGCAACGGCGCTTTGACCATATTCGTAATTAGGAGCAATCGTAGCCCAGCGTTTGGCGGGCAATTTGGCGGCTTCTTCCACCAGCATGGCGGCCTGCATATAGGTGCTGGGACGCAGACGAAAAGTGTAGCGGTTGCCTTTATCCCACACCAGCGCATCCGTCAAGGGCTCGCTGGCGACAAAAAGACGCTTGTTTTTGTCCGCATAATCGGCCAGCGCCAGCCCGATGTTGGACAAAAAGCCACCGGCTAGCACATCGACCTTTTCGCGGCTAACCAGTTCGACCGCATGGCGTAGCGCCTCGTCAGGACGACCGGCGTCGTCGCGCGCAATGACTTCGACCTGACGCCCTAGCAAACCGCCAGCGGCATTCACCTCTTCAAGCGCCAGTTGCCAGCCCTGGCGATAGGGCGCCGTGAACTGGGGCATGCTGGAGTAGCTG
Source organism: Rhodoferax sp. (assembly GCA_047629695.1). Classification (GTDB taxonomy): domain Bacteria; phylum Pseudomonadota; class Gammaproteobacteria; order Burkholderiales; family Burkholderiaceae_C; genus Rhodoferax. The sequence goes on along the minus strand of JBLHZH010000198.1, from coordinate 2,401 downwards.
TTAATTTCTCCGATCTTGATCGGCCCACTCTGGGCAAAGGCCCCGGCCACCAGCAATGACATAAAACTTGCAATGAGTCGCTTCATAAAATCTCCAAGGATTAGCACTTTAGCAGCAAGGTGCTGATTTTTTTATATAGCCATAAATTATATCGACACTACAAAAATATAGTTTGAAATATAAAGATCGATTGTTACAGTACCACTCCATGCACGATCTTGTCTATATTTTTGCTGGCTTTATTGTCGGAATTGTCATTGGCCTGACCGGGGTCGGTGGCGGCTCCCTCATGACGCCCATCCTAATCTTTGTTTTTAGCGTCAAACCCTATTTGGCGGTCGGCACCGACCTGCTGTTTGCGGCCTTCACCAAACTCGGTGGCACTGTCAAACTGGCCCGCGCCCGCGTCATCGACTGGCGGGTTGTGCTGCATCTATCAGCCGGCAGCCTACCGGCCGCCTTGATCACCCTGTATGTATTGCGTCACGTCGGTGCGGCCAGTGCCCAGCTACAAAGCGTCATGACCAGCACCCTAGGCGTCGCCCTGCTGCTCACTGCGGCGGCCACCCTGTACAAGGTCCTTCACGGCAAAGTCGCGCCAGTAACCGTGGCACATGGCCAAGAGGTCAAGGCGGCCACCGTACGTCACTGGAGTTTGCCGCTGCTATTTGGTGCAATCATCGGCACTCTGGTGACACTGACCTCGGTCGGTGCCGGCGCCATCGGCGTCACGGTGCTGATGATCCTGTACCCGATGCTACCCCTACCCCGCATTGTGGCCGCTGACATTGCCTATGCCGTGCCACTGACTTTGGTTGCCGGTCTCGGCCATGCCACCATGGGTTCGGTAGACTGGTCGCTGTTAGGCAAGCTGCTAATCGGCTCCCTGCCAGGTATCTGGCTGGGTTCACACTGGATGTCACGCATCCCTGAACGGATTATCCGTTCGCTTCTTTCCGTCCTGCTGGCCTATGCCGGCGTGAAATTAATTGCTCTGTAAAACGCCATGTATCAATATACCGACTTTGACCGCCAGTTCGTCCGTAACCGGGCTGCGCAATACCGCGACCAACTCGAACGCAACCTTGCCGGCACGCTGAGTGACGACGAATTCAAACCCCTGCGCCTGCAAAATGGCTGGTATGTGCAACGCTATGCACCGATGCTGCGTGTCGCCGTGCCTTACGGCGAGTTGTCCAGTGCCCAACTGCGAGTGCTAGGCCAGATCGCACGCGACTACGACCAGCCCAGCGAGCAGGTCTACCAGACGGCGCAAACCACACAAGCCAAATTCGGCACACTTAACATGCCGACCGGCTACGGTCACTTTACCACCCGCCAAAATGTCCAGTACAACTGGATTCCGTTGGACAAAAGCGCCGAAGTGATGGACCTGCTGGCCACGGTGGATATGCATGGCATCCAGACCAGCGGTAATTGCATCCGCAACATCACCAGCGATGAGCGGGCCGGTATCGGCGCCGACGAGCAGGTTGACCCGCGCCCGTTTTGCGAAATTATGCGGCAATGGAGCACGCTGCATCCGGAGTTTGCCTTCCTGCCGCGTAAATTCAAGATTGCCGTCTCAGGTGCGCTAGAGGACCGCGCGGCCACTGCCTGGCATGATGTTGGCCTTCATGTGCAATACAACGCCGAAGGCGAGGTCGGCTTCAAGGTGCTGGTGGGCGGCGGTATGGGTCGCACCCCGGTGATTGCCAGCACCATTCGCGACTTCTTGCCCTGGAACCAGATTCTCAACTACCTTGAGGCCATCGTGCGCGTTTACAACCGCTGGGGTCGGCGCGACAATCTCTACAAGGCGCGCATCAAAATTCTGGTCAAGGCCGAAGGTCAGCGCTTCATTGAGGAAGTAGAAGCTGAATACCAAGAAATTCTGACGCTGGATGGCGCACCCCACACCATCTCGCAGGCCGAATTGGACCGCGTCACCGCTTCTTTCGTCCCGCCCGCATTTAAGGCGCCCAAGCCGTCAACCGTTGACAGCAGCGCCAGCACCATGACTGACAAAGAAAGTACTGAATACGCCCGCTGGCTCAGGCAAAACGTAGCAGCCCATAAAAACCCGCTGCTGCGTGCTGTCACCTTGTCGTTCAAGCGCTTGGGCCAGGCGCCGGGCGATGCCACTGCCGATCAACTCGACACCGCAGCGCAACTGTCGGACCTGTTTTCGGCCGGTGAACTGCGTGTCACCCACGACCAGAACCTGCTGCTGCCCTGGGTCCATGCCGCACAACTGCCCGCCTTGTGGCGTGCCGCCCACGCGGCCGGTTTTGCCCGCTCCAACATCCGCTTACTGACCGACATGATCGCCTGCCCCGGAGGCGACTTTTGCGCTCTGGCCAATGCCCGCTCAATCCCGATTGCCGAGGCCATTACCGAG
>JBLHZH010000197.1:0-5273 GCA_047629695.1 Rhodoferax sp. | reverse complement strand
TGCCGCCAGCAGCGAGCAAAGTCTAGGGGTCTCCCAGGTAGGCGAAGCGGTGATGCAGATGGATCAGGTAACCCAACAGAATGCGGCGCTGGTGGAGGAGATGGCCGCCGCGGCCTCTAGTCTGAAGTCCCAGGCCTTGGAATTAGTGCAGACGGTGGCGGTGTTCACACTGCCACCGCGAAGGGGATCCGGTGTGGCTGACAGCGCTGGCATCGACGTACATAAACGCCTGACATAACGCAGCGAAAGCACACCAACCGTCCGCAGCTAGGGCGAGAAGTTACAGCGATGTTCATCGGCACATACTTAGTCATTTTTTCTGTGTTTGCACCTGTAGAACCCAAGGAGCAGGTACATGACATATCAGATGCCACCCTATGGCCAAAAAGGTGGTCACGGGTATGGCACAAAGCAGTGCGGCAGCCCCGCACGGAGCGCTCAATACAGCGCCTGGCGCCGGTGAAAGTGTTATCGGTTTGCCCCATGGCTTGTAACCACAAACAGCTCACTGTCATCAAAAGTCCGCCACTGGCCACCCACGCAACCAGAAAGGTTCACCAGTTGAGCAAGGCGCTCAATCATATGCGTGACGTCTTGATGAAGGTCTCGCTGGAGTTGCGCGATATTCAATGTGAACGAGATATGGCACAACGTCAAGAGGCCATGAAACGCATCAGTAATTGCGTGGATAAAGTCAAATGAGGCCACGCCAATTCGTCACGTCTGAGATACATGCCCACCCGTACCAAAGTGCGTTTGGCTTAGGTCTGCTGTTGCTGGCACTGCCCCTGCTGTGGTGGGCGTCGCATCCAGGCAGACAGCTGGTACAGAACGCCAACGGTTTCGTATTCTTTCATTTGGCCGTGGAGATCTTCGCTGTTGTCGTCGCGATGCTGATTTTTGTTACCGGTTATCGCACCATTTTGTCGATCCGTAAAAATGCCGTGGTCTTGCTGGGCACCATGTTTTTAGGTGTTGGCCTGCTGGACTTCTTGCACCTGTTGAGTTATGTGGGCCTGCCCGATGCCATCAGCCCCAACACGGCGCACAAATCCATGTTCTTCTGGCTGGCAGCTCGCCTGCTGGGGGCTGGCGCTTTGCTGCTGTACGTCTGGCTGCAGGCGGTGACAGAGGTGAGCACCACGCGCAAGCGATTCGCTTTGGCGGTAATGCTGCTGGTGGTCGGCATTCTGGCTTTCATTGGGCTGCTGTGGCCGCAGCAGGTGCCTGCGCTGTTTGTGCCGAGTGTGGGTATGACCCCACTCAAAATTACCTTGGAATGGCTGATCATCACCATTCATTTGGTCACCCTTGGCGTGCTGTGGCAGCGCCGCCAGGCCTTGCAGCGTGAATGCTTCATGGCGCTGGTGTTTGTAGCCGCTTTGTCTGCGGTCTCGGCGTTGTTTTTTACCCGATTAGGTATCGTATTTCAAGACGCAGCCAACGCCATTGGCCACCTCTACAAGGTGGTGGCCTATTTGTATTTGTTTCACGCCACTTTCAGCGAAGCCCTGAAACGTCCGCTGCAACGTCTGGAGGTTCAGCATTTGCGAGAAAAGCTGATTTTGAGCGTAGCGCCAGACGGTATTTTGTGGGTGGACCACACCGGCAAAATTCTGCTGGGAAACCCTGCCATGCAAACCTTGTCGGGCTATACCCCACAGGAACTGGTCGGGCGCAACGTTGCCATGTTCTTGCCGGAACATCTGCGTGTACGCCATGCGGAGTCGATGCGCAATCACTTCATGGCACCTCATGCCCGGCCTATGGGCCTAATGAATTTAAACCTCATGCGTCGTGATGGCCAGTTGCTGCCCGTGGATATTTCTTTGGGGCACTGGGAAGATGATGGTGCACGTTACGCTATCGCTTATATTCGCGACCTGACTGAGCGCAAGCGGTTTGAAGATTCACTCAGACACCAGGCCACCCACGATGAGCTCACCGGTCTGCCCAACCGCTGGTTGTTTCGCCTGCAGCTTGACCAGACGTTGGCGCTCGCCGCGCGTTCAGGTCGGCATTTGGCGGTGCTGTTTATTGATCTGGACTATTTCAAAACTATCAACGACACCTTTGGTCACAGCGCCGGAGACGCTTTGTTGGTGGAGGCGGGGAATCGCATGCGCGGCGTGCTGCGTGAACACGACATGCTGGCGCGCCAGGGCGGAGATGAGTTTGCCGTGCTGCTCGCCGACCTGGCCAGTCCCGAGGATGCGATTGGCGTGGCGAACAAACTGCTGTCCGCCCTCCAGGCCGTCTATTGCATAAAAGCGCAGGATGTGTACTCAGGCGCAAGTATGGGGCTGGCGTTTTACCCAGACGATGCCCCCAACAGCGAAACTTTGCTGCGCTACGCAGACATGGCCATGTACCAGGCTAAGGCCAACGGACGCGGTGCTTACGCTTTCTATGCGCAGGACATGGACCGTTCAGGGCATGACAAAATTCAGCTGCACACCCGATTGAAGGAGGCCATGGCTCGCAATGAGCTGCAGCTGCACTACCAACCGCAAGTGGCTGTAGCAACGGGTGAAATCGTGGGTGCCGAAGCCTTGTTGCGTTGGTTTGATCCGGTTTTAGGCCAAGTTTCACCCGCACGGTTTATTCCGGTGGCAGAGGCCACCGGCCTGATTTTGCCACTGTCTGATTGGGTGCTTGAAACGGCTTGCCAACAGATTGCTGCGTGGATGCAGGCAGGTACCCCTTTGAGATTGGCGGTAAATTTTTCGGCGTCGAAATTTCGTCAGCGTGATTTGCCGGAGCAAGTGCGCCAGGTGCTGCAACGCACCGGTGCCTTGGCACAGTGGCTCGATATCGAAATCACCGAGTCCATGGCCATGGCCCAGCCCGAGCAGGCGCGAGAACAGCTTGAGGCGCTGGTAGCCATGGGTTGCCATATCGCCCTAGATGACTTTGGCACTGGATATTCATCCCTGGCCTGCCTAAAACAACTGCCTATTCATAAGCTCAAAATTGACAAGAGCTTCCTGGATGGCATTCCCGATGATGCCCGTGATGCAGCCATCTCGCGCGCCATTATCAAGCTGGCCAAAAGCCTGGAGATGACACTGATCGCCGAAGGGGTAGAAACCGATGCGCAACTGGCTTTCCTGCGTCAACATGGATGCGACGCCTACCAGGGTTGGCTGTTTGCCAAGGCGATGGATGCGGGGTCGCTGACCGAACGGTTGCGGATGCCGAAGGAGTCACCGTCCGCCATCGCAGAGAAGCCTGTTGCTGTTGCCGTCGCCGCAACAAAGGTGTTCAATCAATAGTTGGTGTGTAAATCCAGATTTCTTTCTTCATCGTTGAATCCGGTTAGGGGTGACTGCGTAACATCTGTGACTCATCAATTATTGATCATTCACAGGAATAGCATAAGAGTCCTTCGCGTCCAGTTTTTCCGTTTACTTTATTTTCCCCAATGCGTTATCTTTGACTAAATATCTATTCCAAATTTTATCTTTTGCTATAGTCGTACTTGTCTGCGCTGCAGTCGCATCCGTCATTCAAACTCAGGTCAGTATTGCAGAAGTAAAGAAACTCGGTTTAGAAACTTCGATTACAAAAAACTTCTTGGTCACAGCCGAGGACTTGGTGAGATTTAGTCCCATCATGACCATAATATCTTCCGTCAACATCCTGATCTCTATAGTCCTTTTGGCTTTGCTTCGCAACGTTACACCAACACATAGATTCCTTTTTTTGCCGTCTGTGACTGGACAGGACTATGGGCCATATTCAAGCTATTAGGACTCGTGATACTCATGAGCGCGCTTGTCTCCGCCAATCGAGATTTGTTCGACCGGGGGTGTGGCGGAATTCTTGGACTACCTGGAGGTAGTTCTTGTATTCATACGAAGACCGCATTCAAGCAGTCAGGCTCTACATAAAGCTCGGCAAACGCACTGGTGCGACCATTCGACAGTTGGGTTATCTGACAAAGAACGCGCTAAGAGCTGGCATGGGAAAATTCGAACGAGGGCGCGATTTGCCTACTGCCGCTGTGCGCGCATGGCAAAAGTATTCTGACGAACAGAAACAGGCGGCGGTTGAGCATTACCTCAATCATGATCGCGGCATGACAGGAACCATCAAAGCACTCGGCAGACCAGTGCCGGGGCCGTTGCCAAAAAGCCGGCCGTGAGCAGACCGACGCTGTATAAATGGAAAAATCAACTACTCGCCCCAGAGGCTCCTGCAACCTTAAATTCAACGATGATTCACCGCCAGTTTCTCAGCGGACGGAGTTGCAACGGCAAGTCGAATCACTTCGACGCGACCTGCGGCAATTGCAGCTTGAACACAATCTTTTGAAGAAGGCGAACGAACTGTTAAAAAAAGGCCTGGGCGTCAACCTGCCACTCCTGAGCAACCGGGAGAAGACAATGCTGGTTGACTCCCTAAGACAAACATATGCGTTGCCGAAGCTCTTCGTCGAACTTGACCTGGCCCGCAGCGCCTACTTTTATCACCGTGTCCGGCTGCACGGCGCGGACAAGTATGCCGATGCACGTCTTGCCACCACAGAGGTCCTCCAGGGCAATCATCGTTGCTACGGTTACAAGCGGCTGCGTGCAGCAGTTGGCTGGCGCCAGATGTTCACCTTCGATAAAGTGGTGCAACGCCTGATGAAGCAGGAATACCTGGTCGTTGCCGCCAACAGAAGGCGTCGGTACGGCTCCTCCCTGGGCGCAATCAGCCCGGCTCCCGAAAACCTTATCAATCGGAACTTTCACGCGCCAACTCCGAATGAGAAATGGTTGACCGACATCACGGATGTTTCAGATACCGGCCAGCAAGATCTACCTCTCGCCCATGATCGACTGCTTCGACAGCTTGGTGGTCAGCTCGATCATCGCCACACGCCCCGACACCGATCTTGTGAACACCATGCTGGACTCTGCTATCGAAAAAATAGCTAACAGCCCTGACCGGCCCATCGTCCACTCTAATCGCGGGAGGCACTGTTATACCAAGAGGGCCTTGGACTTACGGCATAAACCAATCTAAGATTTCCGCCGCACCTCCAAGCTGCAACACAAACAATCCTACTCATGCGTGAAGGTGCCAAAGACCTGATGGCCGTAACACTCAACGACTACAAGCGCATCGCCGACGCCGCCAGCAAAGCGGCTGCCAACAATCAAAGCAAGCACTGGACCAGCGAATCGTTACCCTAGGGATTCCGAGACACCTGCAGCGTTATTTTGGTCTATGAAGCAATCTACCGAGTCAGGGGCTGCGCTCCTAAGCAGTGAAAAACATCTTAG
>JBLHZH010000196.1:0-5312 GCA_047629695.1 Rhodoferax sp. | reverse complement strand
AACCATTGGATGTTGCTTTGCTGCTGCAAGTTGCGGGCACCCACGACGGCTTGGTCACGCTTGAAGAAGGAGCCTTGATGGGCGGCGCAGGCAGCGCGGTGCTGGAGGCGCTGCAGGCTGCGGGCGTACAAAAGCCGGTGCTGCAACTGGGCCTGGGCGATGGGTTTATCGAGCATGGCGACCCGGTCAAGCTGCTTTCCTTGCAGGGGTTGGACGCTCAAGGCATAGAGGCCTCAGTTCGTCAGCGCTTTGCATCTTTTTTATCGCCAGTGGCCTAAAGAGCGGGAAACTACAAAAGCTCTGCCGTCTTTGCGAGCGCAGCGCGGCAATCTAGGGGCTTATGGAGTGCCGCGTCATGCGGCCTCGCAGAGACGATAAGTCAACGTGGTGTTTTGGGGCAAATGGTATCCCTTAAGTCGCCAAATTTAGTTCTGCCAGTTCCGTTGCCGTGAACACCCGGGAGCGGGTGTGAAACGCTTTGCCTTCGGGGCCTTCAAGTGAGAAGGTGCCACCGTGGCCGTCGATCACGTCGATGATGAGCTGGGTGTGTTTCCAGGTCTCATACTGCGACTTGCCGATGTAGAACTCGCAGCCGCCGATGTTGCCTAGAAAGACATCGCCCGCGCCCATGGTGATTTCGCCGGGCAGGTAGCAGTTGGCGGCACTGTTGTCGCAGCAACCCCCCGACTGGTGAAACATCAGGGTGCCATGTTTTTGTTTAAGAAATTCGACCAGTTCGAGGGCGGCCGGGGTGGCTATGACTTTTTCAACCATGCTTGTCTCCAATAAAAAACGGGCAGTTGCTCGCTCGTAACTCTACATCCCGGCTGGAGCCCGGATATTTTTATCGTCTTTGCTCAGCGCAGTAATCCAATGTGTCATGGCTGTCACGCTACGTCTCGTAGAGACGACAGGGTATTCGTCTTTGCGAGCGAAGCGTGGCAATTCAAGAAGTCATGGGCAGCCGTAGCCTGCTCTTTTAAAAGAAGCCGAGTTTGCTTTCGCTGTAGCTGACCAGCAGGTTCTTGGTTTGCTGGTAATGGTTGAGCATCATTTTGTGGTTTTCACGGCCGACACCTGATTCCTTGTAGCCGCCAAATGCCGCATGTGCCGGGTAAGCGTGGTAGCAGTTGGTCCAGACGCGACCGGCCTTGATGGCACGACCCATGCGGTAAGCCACATTGCCGTTGCGGCTCCAGACGCCAGCGCCCAGACCATACAGCGTGTCATTGGCAATCGCCAGCGCGTCGGCCTCGTCTTTGAAGGTGGTCACGGCCAGCACTGGACCAAAGATTTCTTCCTGGAAAATGCGCATCTTGTTGTGGCCCTTGAACAGCGTGGGCTGCACGTAGTAGCCGCCTGCCAGATCGCCACCCAGGTGCGCCTGTTCACCACCGATCAGCACCTCGGCACCTTCCTGGCGGCCCAGGTCAAGATAGGACATGATCTTGGTCATTTGCTCTTTGGAGGCCTGTGCGCCCATCATGGTGTCGGTGTCGAGCGGGTTGCCATGCTTGATAGCCTTGATGCGGGCCAAGCAGCGTTCCATAAACCTGTCATAGATGGATTCCTGAATCAGCGCGCGCGATGGGCAGGTGCAGACCTCGCCTTGGTTGAAGGCGAACATCACCATGCCTTCAATCGCCTTGTCCAAAAAGCTATCGTCCTTGTCCATAATGTCAGCAAAGAAGATGTTGGGCGACTTGCCGCCTAACTCCAGCGTAGCCGGAATCAGGTTGTTGGCGGCGGCTTGCGCAATCACACGGCCTGTACTAGTCGAACCGGTAAAGGCAATCTTGGCGATACGCTTGCTGGTGGCTAGCGGCATGCCAGCTTCGCGGCCATAGCCGTTGACAATATTGAGCACGCCCGGAGGCAGCAGATCGTTAATCAACTCGGCCAAAATCAGGATACTGATGGGGGTCGATTCAGCGGGCTTGAGTACGACGCAATTGCCGGCAGCGATGGCGGGCGCCAACTTCCAGGCCGCCATCAGAATCGGGAAGTTCCAGGGAATGATCTGGCCGACCACACCCAGCGGTTCATGGAAGTGATATGCAACAGTATCGCCGTCGAGGTCCGACAAGCCGCCTTCCTGGGCGCGGATGCAACCGGCGAAGTAGCGGAAATGGTCGACTGTCAGGGGAATATCGGCATTCAGGGTTTCGCGGATTGCCTTGCCGTTGTCAACGGTTTCAGCGTAGGCCAGCAGTTCAAGGTTGGCTTCGATACGATCGGCAATTTTCAGCAGGGTGTTGGAACGCTCGGTGGGTGTGGTCTTGCCCCAGGCGTCTGCGGCAGCGTGGGCGGCGTCGAGCGCCAGTTCAACATCTTCCGCGCTGGAGCGGGCCGCTTTGGTGAAGGGTTTGCCGGTGATTGGGGTGATGACGTCAAAGTAGTCTCCCTTGGCCGGTGCGATAAATTTGCCGCCAATGAAGTTGTCGTAGTGGGTCTTGAAAGCGACTTTAGCGCCAGGGGTGCCAGGGGCTGCGTAGATCATGGTGTCTCCTCGTTTGTACGATGGTTTAAAGTTTTTCCCTTGCGGGTAACCTTTAACTATCAAGTCCCGTGCCAGCCTGTATGAAAAACTATAGTTACTTGATTTAAAACATCTTTTCATATTGAGCCTTGGAGGCGGTATAGCCTAATGTCTGTGGCAAGAGCGGACACTTGTCCAATAATGGAACACCAGCCACCGTATTCTGCTATGCAAGTTCATGCCTATCTAATTCCTTTCAGTCTTTGGGTACGATAGCGATGGCTCATCATGCGAAAGAACAGATACAAATCTGTCCAGGAGACGACCTTGAGAACACCCTTACCTGCCCCTGCCCTGCGCCAGGCGCGCCTGCATTTGCTTGAATACGGCGCCTGCCCAGCCACCGGCGTCGATGAACGGGTGGCACGTTCGTGGCAGCGCAGTCTGAAAGCCGGCCTGCTGCCAACTGACCGCCTGGCTGAGACCGAACACGCCAGCGCCTATGACCTGCGCCAGGCTTTAGCCTGCAACAATGACCTGTTGTTACAGTCACAGCCTTTGATGGACTACTTGTTTGAGCAGGTCCGCGACAGTCACAGCATGGTGGTGCTGGCCGATCAGCATGGCACCTTGATCAATACCTTGGGCGATGGCGTTTTTCTGGGTAAGGCCGAGCGCGTTGCACTGACTTCAGGGGCCTCCTGGCACGAGCAATACCGGGGTACCAATGCCATCGGTACCGCCTTGGCCGACGCCAGTTCGGTGAAAATTCATGCGACTGAACATTTTTTGGAGCGCAACAGTTTTTTGACGTGTGCGGCGGCCCCCATTCTGTCGGCGCAGGGGGTATTGATGGGGATTATTGATATCTCGGGTGACCAGCACAGTGGCCATGTGCACACGTTAGGCCTGGTCAACACCGCCGCCAGCATGATCGAGAACCGTCTGCTGATTGCTACCTGTCGCCGCTCTATTCGCCTGCATCTGCACGCTCAACCGGAGGGTCTTGGTACGGTGGCGGAAGGCATTGTCGTATTGTCGGATGACGGCTGGATCGTCGGTGCCAACCGCCGTGGGCTGGCGCTCTTGAACATGACCCCACTCCACCTTGGCGTCACACTGCTGGCTAATTTGATGGATATCCGCCTGGAGGACCTGCTGTCACGACACCAGCGACGCCCCGGCCAGGTCATGCAGGTGACGTTGCGCGGGGGACGCAGGCTCTTTGTGCAAGTGCATGCGGGCCAGACTGCGCTGCGCAGCACGCGCGCGTTGCCGCGCAGTGTCCTGGAGGCAGGCAACCAACCTGACGCGCTGGCTCGTTTGGACAGCGGAGACCTGCGCTGGCGTCGTGCTGCTGGCCAGGCGCGGCGCGTTGTCGGCAAGCCGATTCCGTTGTTGATTCTGGGGGAGTCCGGCGTTGGCAAAGAGCTCTTTGCCCGCGCCGCGCATGACAGTGGGCCGCGTCGTGCCGCGCCGTTTGTGGCCATTAACTGTGCCGCGCTGCCGGAGCACTTGATGGAGGCCGAGTTGTTTGGCTATACCGCTGGTGCTTTTACCGGTGCGCGTCGTGAAGGCAGCCTAGGCCACCTTCGGGCGGCTCAGGGTGGAACACTGTTTCTGGATGAGATTGGCGACATGCCGCTGGCCATGCAGGCCAGCCTGTTGCGTGTATTACAGGAGCGTCAGGTCACGCCCCTGGGCGGCGGCTTGCCGGCGGCGGTTGATTTCTCCCTGATTTGCGCCACCAACCGTAAACTGCGCGAAGAGGCTGAGAGTGGGCGTTTTCGCAGCGACCTTTATTACCGCATCAACGGCCTGACGGTGCAACTGCCGGCCTTGCGTGAGCGCACTGACTTCGGGGTGCTGACGGCAAGTCTGTTAGCCAGCCTGAACCCGACACGGGTAGTCTCTCTGGCGCCAGATTTGATGGCGCAATTGAGTCGCTATGCCTGGCCCGGCAACTTGCGGCAATATGCCAATATGCTGCGCACCGCCAGTGCGCTGCTAGATCTGCATGAAAACTGTATCGACTGGTCACATCTGCCCGATGACATGATCGAGGCCCTCGCGGCCAAGTCGCCTGCGCTGACATCCGTCGGAGCGCCGGAGCGTTCCCAGCGTCTTAAGGATCTGTCCCGTCTGGCGATTCGCCAAGCGCTGGACAGTAGTTGCGGCAACATCTCGCAAGCTGCGCGCCGCCTAGGAATTAGCCGGCAAACGCTATACCGCTGGCTACAAGACTGAGGGTCGATGCCGGTGCGCTGAAGTCCATTCTAGAAAAATATGAAAAATGTGGTGTGATGGTTTTCGTCTATTACGAAAATGGCGGTTTAAAAAGCCTAGTTTCTTTCAATCCCGATGGTGCCATTCTGGTGCGTTGGCGACATGTTGTCATACATGTCCAATCGATAGTTTTTTAGTTTTGTCGCGGACGGTGTCGTTTATTTTTCGCCTGAACTATCCTGCCGTGGGCACCTAGCCCTGAGGGCCCTTTTGTCCCTGGACACCGATGAAGTGGACCCCGAATTTGTGACAGGTGTTTGAGAACGTATTCACGATCTATCCTTTTAAACCGAAAATACCGTGATGAAAAAGAGATACGCCAGCGACATCAGTCAAGAGAAGTTTGAAGAAGTTCTGCCCCTGTTTCAGAGCGTTCGCCGGCGCACCAAGCCCACGACGGTAGACCTGTATGAGGTGTTCTGCGCAGTGCGTTCTTCAAATGGCGCACGGTGCACTCGTACTTTGCCAAGTGGAGCGAGCCCGACCAGGACGGTATCAGCGTTTTGGAGCGGGCTTTAAAAAAATCAGGTTGGCGCGGCCCGCATGC
>JBLHZH010000195.1:0-5343 GCA_047629695.1 Rhodoferax sp. | reverse complement strand
TCTGGTGATATCGGGGTGATGGATGAACGTGGCTATTTCAAAATCGTCGACCGCAAGAAGGACATGATTCTGGTCAGTGGCTTCAATGTTTACCCGACTGAGCTGGAAGAGGTGGTGGCCGAGCTGGGCGGGGTGCTGGAGTGCGCCTGTGTCGGCGTCCCGGATGAAAAAACCGGAGAAGCCGTCAAGCTGGTGATCGTCAGGAAAAACCCGGACCTGAACGAAGCCGAAGTGCGCGCCTATTGCAAGGAAAACCTCACTGGCTACAAACAACCCAAAGTCATTGAGTTCCGTGCCGAGCTGCCCAAAACGCCGGTCGGCAAAATCCTGCGGCGTGAATTGCGTGGTTAACCTTTGAGCGTTGCCATTCTCAGTGCCCTGGCCCAGGAGCAGACGGGTCTGATTGAGCAATTGGCGAACCCGGTCTGCGTCACGCGGGCGGGCCGGGGCTTTTGGTGTGGTGAGTTGCATGGCCACCGTGTCGTGCTGGGTCTGTCCCGTGTTGGCAAGGTGGCCGCAGCCACCACCGCAACGACCCTGATTGAGGCGTTTGGGGTGACGCGTATGATTTTTACCGGTGTTGCCGGTGGTATGGCCTCTGGTGTTCAGGTGGGTGACGTGGTGCTGGCTACGGCCTTTGTGCAGCACGATATGGATGCCTCGCCACTTTATCCCCGCTACCAGCTGCCGCTGTATGGGCGTGATCAGTTGACCTGTGACACCAACTTGAGTGCCATCCTTTTAAAGGCGACGCATGCCGGGCTGACCTTGATCAGGGATAAGTTTGGCCCCGATACGTCAGGCCATAAAGCCGGCGTTCATACCGGGCTCGTGGTCAGTGGTGACCGCTTTGTTTCCAGTGCCGCTGAATCGCGGGCTTTGCTCAATGCCTTGCGTGACGCCGGCTTTGCGCCTCTGGCGGTTGAGATGGAGGGGGCCGCCGTGGCTCAGGTCTGTTTTGACTATGGCGTACCCTTTGCCGCGTTGCGCACAATTTCTGACCGCGCTGATGAGCAGGCCCATACCGACTTTCAGCAGTTTGTGGACGAAGTTGCGAGTCACTATGCCCGAGCGATCATCGGGCAATTACTGCGCTTGCTGCCCCACGAGAAAGCCTTGCCTACTTGAGCCAGCCGCGCTTGCGAAAATACCACATCGGCACCAGCGCGCTGGCTGTCATCATGGCCACCGTATACGGGTAACTCCAGCCCCCCAGAAGCTCTAATTCCGGAAACTTCAGGTTCATGCCGTACACGCTGGCAATCAGGGTGGGTGGCAGCAGCGCCACGCTGGCGACCGAGAAAATCTTGATAATCTTGTTCTGGTTGATGTTGATGAAGCCCACAGTGGCGTCCATCAAAAAATTGATTTTGTCGAACAGGAACGCGGTGTGCGAGTCCAACGAGTCCATGTCGCGCAAAATCTGGCGCGCATCTTCAAATTGCTCGCCATTGAGCATTTTGCTGCGCATCATGAAGCTGACGGCGCGTCGCGTGTCCATTACATTGCGGCGAATGCGCCCGCTCATGTCTTCATGGCGGGCAATCGCCCCCAACACTTCTCCCGCCAGCGCATCGGTCATGTTGCCGGAGAGTACTTTCTTGCTGACATTTTCGACGGCATCGTAAATGCCTTCCAGAGTGTCGGCGGAGTATTCTGCATCCGCGTCAAAAAGCTTGAGCAGGACTTCTTTGGCATCTTCAATCAGTCCAGGGGCCCGGCGTGCGCGCATTCTCAGCAAACGGAACACCGGCACATCTTCGTCGTGAATCGAAAACAGCACGCCCTTGCTTTTGAGTTCATCGTTGACCAGGTTCAGGATGAAGGCAACCCGTACATTATGCGGTTCATCTTCATCTGCGACCAGGAAATCGCTCCGGATATGCAGTTCACCGTTGTCTTCCTTGTAGAAGCGTGCTGATTCTTCAATATCGTCGTCCATCGCGTCTTCCGGGATGGAGAGGCCGTAATACTGCTTGATCCAACGTTTTTCATCAAGGGTAGGGGACTCCAGGTCAACCCAGATTGGCTGAAAGTTTGATAGCTCTTCCAGCGACTCGATCTCTTCTTGAATGAGACGGCCATTGGCTAGCGTAAAGATGTTGAGCATGACTGACCCTGAATTAAATAAGATCTGGCAGAAGTGTCGGCGACCCTCCGGGGTTGGTTTTCAGGGTGCGTCGTGCAGCGGAAAACGGATGGAATTATGGCATTGCAAAAACGCCTTGGATAAATGCAATTTTTGTTGCATTGTGCCAATGAAAATATTTGCATTTTTAGCCAGTCGGAGGCATAGTTAATTCGTTAGTCGTACTTTTTGAGTTTTGCTTTGTGTGTTGCCTGCCTGGGGCAGGCAGTTTTTTCATCCCCGAGAGCAACAGGAGTTTATTTATGAATCTGACGATAAGCGGCCATCACCTTGAAGTTACTCCCGCTCTGCGCAGCTACGTGACCAGTAAACTTGATCGAATCGTCCGTCACTTTGATCAGGTGGTTGATGTCAGGGTGCTGTTGACGATTGAAAAACAAAAAGAAAAAGAGGGTCGGCAGCGAGCGGAGTGCAATATTCATGTGAAAGGCAGTGACTTGTTTGCAGAGAGTTCCCACGCTGATCTTTATGCCGCCGTCGATGAATTGGTCGACAAACTGGACCGTCAGGTCGTGCGCCACAAAGACCGTCTGCAAAACCACCACCACGAGGCACCCAAACGTCTGATGTAACTTTCGCGATCTGAACTCAGACGAAGTCGCTTGTTTGTTGAGTGGCTTTTTTCATGCGCCCGTGGGTTGAGTGCATAATCTAAAGTCTAATGATGAACCGACTCGCGTCTATCCTTTCCGCTGAACAAGTACTTGTCCAAGTTGATGCCACCAGCAAAAAAAGAGCTTTTGAAGAAGCGGGCTTGCTGTTCGAAAATCTTCATGGCCTCAGTCGTTCGCTGGTAACTGACAGTCTGTTCTCCCGTGAACGACTGGGATCCACTGGTTTAGGTCATGGCGTTGCCATTCCTCATGGTCGCATCAAGGGCCTCAAAGCCCCGATGGCGGCGGTGTTGCAACTGGCACAACCCATCGGCTTTGATGCGCCAGATGAGCAGGCCGTTAAGTTACTGATTTTTCTGCTGGTGCCAGAGGCTGCCACACAAAAACACCTTGAAATTTTGTCGGAAATCGCCGAAATGCTTAGTGATGTTAATTTGCGCGACAAATTGGTCTCCAGTGCCAGTGCTGAGGAAGTGCATGGTTTGATCGCCCGCTGGCAGTCGGCGCAGTTGGCTTGAATCCCCGCAAGTTTCGGCTCTGCCTCCTCCCGGACTAAATATGAAGCCTAACGCTGTCAGCGCTGATGTCTTGTTTGAGGAGTTTCGTGGCTCCCTGAAGTGGGAGTGGCTGGCGGGTCTGGGCGCCTCAGAGCGCCGCTTTGACGAAGTCGCGGTGCGGGCTGCCCGCTCTGGCGCTGATCTGGTGGGCTACCTCAACTATATTCATCCTTACCGCGTCCAGATTCTGGGGCTGCGTGAAATTGCCTATCTCACCAACGCCACGCCGGCCGACTGTGCCCGACGCATTTCCCGCATCGTCACGCTGGAGCCGCCGGCTTTGGTGCTGGCCGACGGACAGGTGGCCCCGGAGGCGCTGCTGTCGATGTGCGAGCGGGCCCAGATTCCGATGTTTGCCACCGAAGGCTCCTCGGCTTTTGTCATCGATGTGCTGCGCGCTTACTTGTCAAAGCATTTTGCCGACCGCAGCCTGATGCACGGGGTGTTTCTGGACATTCTGGGACTGGGTGTATTGATTACTGGTGAGTCAGGTCTGGGTAAAAGCGAGTTGGGTCTGGAGCTGATTTCGCGCGGCAATGGTCTGGTGGCCGATGATGCCGTCGACCTGTTTCGCATTAACCAGGACACTATTGAAGGCCGTTGCCCCGAGTTGCTGATGAACCTGCTGGAAGTGCGGGGTATCGGGTTGCTCGATATTCGCTGCATCTTTGGAGAAACCGCCGTACGCCGGCGGATGCGACTTAAGCTCATCGTACATTTGGTGCGCCGCGAAACCATGGAGCGCGAGTACGAGCGCATTCCCTACGAGCCGCTGACCCAGGACGTGCTGGGAGTACCGGTGCGCAAGGTGGTGATTCAGGTGGTAGCGGGTCGCAATATTGCCGTGCTGGTGGAAGCTGCCGTGCGCAACACCATTTTGCAGTTGCGCGGGATTGACACTTACCAGGAGTTTGTCGAACGCCACCGCAAGGCCATGGAGTCACCGGACTGACAAGCTGGGTCAATCAATTATTTCGTTTTATTTTCTTAATCCGGGTTCAGGCCTGTGTGACGCGTCGATACCGGGCGGTTCGGACATTGGGCCGTAGTGCAATGAGCGTAGAGACTGAGGGCGTGGTCGGCGATGGCGAAGCCTTTAGCCTGGGCCACTGCAATTTGTCTTTTTTCAATTTCAGCGTCGTAAAACTCTTCTACCTTGCCGCAATCAAGGCACACCAAGTGGTCGTGGTGCTGACCTTCATTAAGCTCGTAGACCGCTTTGCCGCTCTCAAAATTGCTGCGCGTCAGAATATCGGCCTGCTCAAACTGGGCCAGTACGCGGTAAACCGTGGCCAGGCCCACGTCGGAGCGGTCGTCCAGCAAGACGCGAAACACATCTTCGGCCGTCATATGGCGTTGCGTACCCTTCTGGAATATTTCCAGTATTTTCAAGCGGGGCACCGTGGCCTTGAGTCCTGTACTTTTGAGTTCGTCGATATTTGTCATGGTGAGTTTCTCGCTGCGGGTAGCCGGGTAGACCGCTTGGGGACAGCCGGTACAATGGACTGATCATATCGTCACACCTTACCCCATGTCTGATTTTCAACGTCGTAGTACCTGTTTGAGTTTGCTTGTCGCCGCGAGCGTGGGCTTGGCAGCGTGTGGCAGCCTGAACAGTGCGAGTAGCAGTCTTGCCAGTGTCGTGACACCTTACAAAATGGACATTGTTCAGGGTAACTTTGTTTCCAAAGAGCAGGCCACAGCTGTCAAGCCGGGTATGACCCGGCTGCAGGTACGCGACCTCATGGGCACCCCCCTGCTAACCAGTATTTTCCATGCTGATCGCTGGGACTATGTGTTTACCTTCAAGCGCCAGGGATTGGAGCCGCAGGCGCGCAGAGTCACAGTGTTTTTCAAGGGCGACCTGATGGAGCGCCTGGAGGGTGATGAGCTGCCAACCGAGGCCGAGTTTGTGGCCTCGCTGGACTCGGGTCGCCAGTCCGGTAAAGTGCCTGTGCTTGAAATGGCTGAGCCGGCTTCGTTGCCTCAGTCAGCGCCGGTGCCAGAAGCTACACCGCTACCC
>JBLHZH010000194.1:0-5350 GCA_047629695.1 Rhodoferax sp. | reverse complement strand
CAACCCAGGGCCTGAAGCCGCTGGCGACGCTGCTTGAAATTATTGCTTCCGGGCAGGTCGGACACCCGCACTGAGCGGGTGTGAGATAGTTAACTTAACCAAGAGAATTCTATGAAATTGAAAACATTGACCCTTATCGTCGCCCTTGCTTGTGCCAGCGCCTATGCCCAAACCGTCGAAGTCAAGGACGCCTGGGTGCGCACCACGGTGGCGGGCCAAAAGGGGACCGGTGCCTTTATGAAAATCACCGCCAAAGAGGGCAGCCAATTGGTTGGCGTCTCCTCACCGGTGGCGGGGGTGACCCAGGTGCATGAAATGAAGATGGACGGTGACATCATGAAAATGCGCTCGGTGCCTCAACTCGACTTGCCCGCCGGCAAAACAGTAGAGCTCAAACCCGGTGGCTACCACATGATGTTGCTGGACCTGAAGGCGCCGCTGCTGAAAGACAGTATCGTGCCGCTGACGCTGGTGTTCAAGGATGCCAAAGGCGTTGAAAGCCAGGTCGAATTGAACGTGCCGGTCACGGCTGTGGCACCCAGCGCAAAGGGGACACACCAGTATTGAGTCAGAACCTTTATAAATTGTAGTGGCGCCTCGTCCCCTCTTATTTTGGAGTAACTTGTTATGGATTCGCAATTTGGCCTGATGACCCTCTGGACGCAGGGCGACTGGGTCACCCGCAGCGTGGCCTTGGTGTTGCTGGTGATGTCGCTGTCGTCCTGGATGGTGATTCTCACCAAGGCGCTGGACTTGCGCCAGATCGCTCGCCAGGCCCGTGCCATCGAGCAGTTCTGGCAGGCCCGCGATTTGGTCGATGGCTTGAGGCAGTTGGGGGGTGATGCGCGCAACCCGTTTCGACAATTGGCTTTCAAGGGGCAGGAGGCCAATGCCCATTTGCAGCGCCCGTCGGAGACGCCGCACCTGCATGAAGCGCTAGACCGCAACGACTGGCTCACGCGCTGCCTGCGCAGTGCCATGGATGAGGCCACCGGCCAGCTGCAGTCGGGTCTGGCGGTGCTGGCCTCGGTCGGTTCCACGGCGCCTTTTGTCGGTTTGTTTGGCACGGTCTGGGGTATTTATCATGCCCTGCTGGCGATTGGAGCGTCCGGCCAGTCAACCCTTGACAAGGTGGCAGGTCCGATTGGCGAGGCCCTCATCATGACGGCGCTGGGTCTGGCGGTGGCGATTCCGGCGGTGCTGGGCTACAACGCCCTGGTGCGTGGCAACAAGGGCGTGCTGTCCCAACTCAGCCGTTTTGCTTATGATCTGCATGCGCTCTTTGTGACCGGTGCACGGGTCGGTTCGACCCAAGCGTTCATGGGTAGTCCGGTGCCGCCGGTTCGCAAAGACTGAGTACCACAGGGGGCAAGACGCATCGCCCTGCACGTCACATTCGGGTAAGCTGTTGATAATTAAATGTCGGACAAACCCAAAGGAGACAAGATGAGTGATTCACAGGACACAGGTTTCGGCAAATTCGTTCCCGGTTTTGACTTTTTGCAGAGTCTGGCCAAAGGGGCCTCACAGAGTTCGCCACAAATGCCCAATCTGGCCAACTGGATTGCGCCCACGCTGAATATGGAAGATCTGGAGAAGCGCATCTCCGAACTCAAGACCGTGCATTTCTGGCTGGAGCAAAACTCTAAGGCGTTGGGCGCCACCGTGCAGGCGCTGGAGGTGCAAAAAATGACCCTGGCCACGCTCAAGGGTATGAATTTCAGCATTGCCGAAATGGCCAACGCGCTGCAACCCAAGCCCGTTAGTGCCGAGGTCCAGCAGGCGGCTGAAAAAGCCGCGGCCGCCAAGACCCTGGCCGAAGATGTGGCCGTTGCGGCGGCACTGGCTGAACAGGCGCGCCAGGCGTCGTCTGCCGGTGCCAGTGCGCCCTCAGCCGGGCTGGTGGACCCGATGCAGTTGTGGGGTTCGTTGACGCAACAATTCCAAAAAATTGCCGCCAGCGCCTTGCAGGATGTAGGGCAAAATCCAGCGCTAGATGCGACTAAAACTATGGCAGCCGAGTTCGCCAAAGAAGCCGCCAAGACCGGCAAAAAAGCCACCCCTAGTGCGGCTGATACCGCCGAGACCGCAGATGCGGCTAAAAAACCAGCCAAAAAAACTACCGGTCGTACCGGATGACAGGAGAGTCAGTGAACCCGGCCATGAAACTATTTCCCTATGGCCATGCCACGCACCCCCAGTGGCGTATGGCCGCGGGTCTGGTGCTGGCGCAGTTGCGCGCCCAGATGGCTTTGCACGGCTATGCCAGCAACCCTACGCTGGCGTTGCTCTACATTACCGACCACTACGCCACGCAGGCACAGGAGATTCTGGATTTCCTGAGCGCTGAACTGCCTGAAATTACCGACTGGACCGGCACCGTGGGCATTGGCATCGCGTCCAACAACGTGGAGTATTTTGACGAGCCGGCGCTGGCGGTGATGCTGTGTGCCCTGCCATCCGACCAGTACCGGGTGTTCTCGGGCGTGGCGCCTTTGGGGCTGGGTTTTGAGGCCCACACCGCGCTGATTCATGCCGATGCCGATACGTCCGATCTGCCTGATCTCATCAGCGAGATGGCACAGCGCACGGCCTCAGGTTATCTGTTTGGCGGACTGGCGGCCAGTCGCTCCAAAACCGTGCAATTTGCGGTGGGCGGCAATGGCAACATCCAGGGCCAGGGCGCAGCCAGTGGTGTTTTTAGTGGTGGTTTGAGCGGCGTCGCTTTCGGTGAGGGCGTGAGCCTGGTGTCACGTGTGACCCAGGGTTGTTTGCCGATTTCAAAAGCCCATCGGGTCACTGCGACACAAGCCAATGTAGTGTCCCAGTTGGACGGTGAGCCCGCGCTGGACGTGCTGTTGCGTGAACTCAATGTCTCGCTGGACCAGCCCGAGCAGGCGTTAATGGCCGTTCGCGCTACCTTGGTCGGCCTGATGCAGCCCCCTAACAAGGGCGGTACCGGTGATGGCCAGGCGGTGAGCCGGACCGGTAACTTTGGCAGTGATGTGCTTGTGCGTCACATCATCGGGTTAGACCCGGCGCGGGGCGGCGTTGCGGTCTCAAGCCAGCTGGAGCCGGGCATGCAACTGGCCTTTTGCCAACGCAATGTGCAGGCCGCCAAGGCCGACCTGATACGGATCTGCGCTGAAATCCGTGAAGAGCTGGAGCCTGAAGAGTTGCCTGTAGAAACAGCTAGCGCGTTGGCCGCCTCCGAGGCTGAGTCGGCGCCCCATCCGGCGCGTGGCATTGCCGGTGCCATTTATGTCAGTTGCTCGGGCCGCGGCGGACCGCACTTTGGGGGGGCCAGCGCCGAGTTGCAAATCATTCGCCGGGCCCTTGGCGATGTGCCGCTGGTCGGTTTCTTCGCTGGCGGTGAGATTGCTCGTAATCATTTGTATGGCTACACCGGGGTGCTGACGGTGTTTACTGGTGGCGCCATAGCGTCTTAAAAGAATCGATTAAAGTTTAGGCCGTCAAAGTCCTGTGTCGCTGGCATAGGCTGCTCGCGCAGCCAGCGCTTCAACTTGGCGTCGTTTTGCACCAGTAGCAAATCGTGCTGCATCATGGTAATTTCGTCTTGCAAGTGGTCTCGTTGCGCCTGCAAATGGCGGTACAGGCTGGCCGCTGTCAAGGGGGCGTCGGGTTGCAATTGAAACTCTTGCAAAGTCTGTGCTTCAATTTCGCGCAGCTCGTGTGTCAGTACGGTGGCCCGTTCTTTCAGCAGGACGGTCAGAGCCCGTAGTCTGTCCTGGGACAAGTTGGTGACCATGGCTCCATCTGCCAGGGCCTCCTTCAGCTTTAATTGCAGCAAAGCCAGCAGGTCACGCCGCTCATAGGCGGTGTTGACTTCTTTCATGAGTGCCGTTTTGCGGGTACGTTCCTGTGCGTCACTTTCCCGGTCCGGATGCAGGGCGCTGACCAGTTGGCGGTAAAGGGTACGCAAGGCTCCGTCGGCCTCTAGGCCTTGCTGCTCGGCCTGCTGTTGGCCTGCTGTTTTTTTATGTCGACTTTTTTGGGCCACACGGGCGTCTTCCTGGGCCTGTTCTTGCTGTCTCAGGTGTGCCACACTGGCCCGCATCATGTCTTCGACGGTCGCCTTCTCTTGTTCTGCCAGCGTCAGTTCGCTGTGGGCATCATGCAGTGCCTGCATCTCGCTATCGCCGCGCCCCGCCAAGCTAGCTGCCAACTCACAAATAATATCGCTCGCCCTGTGCTTGAGGCGGGCAGTCAGGCCCTTGCGCTGCAGGCGGGTGGCTAGCCACAGCGCCATCTCGCGCATCAGGGCGTGGCGCTGCAACTCCAGCGGGCGAACCGTGTTGCCGTGGTGCGGTCGGTGGCTGTCGGCCAGCGTACGCGCCGCCTTGATCTTGTGTGCCAGCGTTTCGGTGCGAATCAGCCATTTATTGAAGCGTTGTTGCTCCGGCGATAAGGCGCTTTGCCCTATTTTGAGCGTCGCCAGGGCGCTGCCGGATTTTGCGGTGGGATAAGTCGGGCGGGGTTCGGTCACGAGCGTGGGGCTCACTACAAATTTCAGTCAAGAGAGGGTCGACAAGCCTTGGATCGCCGCGCGGTATTCGGCATTGCAAGGAGCTTCAGCGGCGCGGCAATCGCCAAGACGAGGTGACAAGGAGGCTTCAGATTCCGCGCAATCGGTCAGCCTTGAACTGCTTCACAAAGGCACCAAAGGCACCCACATCCAGCGCTTCGCGTACCTCACGCATGAGATTCAGGTAGTAGTGCAGGTTATGCACGCTGGCCAGCATCGGGCCGAGCATTTCGCCGCAGCGGTCCAGGTGGTGCTGGTAGGCGCGGCTGAAGCCGTCGCGTCCGCCCTTGGCATAGGGCAACCCTGAGTTGCCAGCACAGGCGTAGCAGGTGCAGGTGGTGTCCAGTGGTTGCGGATCCATCTTGTGGCGGGCGTTGCGAATCTTAAGATCACCAAAACGGGTGAACATTGTGCCGTTGCGAGCGTTGCGGGTCGGCATGACGCAGTCGAACATATCCACGCCGTCGGTCACGCCTTGCACCAAATCCTCGGGCGTACCGACGCCCATCAGGTAGCGCGGTTTGTGGGCCGGCAGGCGGTGCGGGGTGTGCGCCATGATGGCCAGCATTTCGTCCTTGGGCTCGCCCACACTGACGCCACCAACGGCATAACCGGGGAAGTCCATCTCTACCAATTGCTCCAGCGACTCCTGGCGCAGGTGCTCGAACATGCCGCCCTGGACAATGCCAAACAGTGCGTTGGGGTTTTCTAGCTTGGTGAATTCGGCCTGGCAGCGTTTCGCCCAGCGCAGGCTGAGTTCCATGGAGTAGCGCGCTTCGGCTTCGGTGGTGAGCTGGCCTTTGG
>JBLHZH010000193.1:0-5357 GCA_047629695.1 Rhodoferax sp. | reverse complement strand
CGGAAGGGCAGTTTTTTCCGGATACTTACACCTACGCCAAGGGCAGCACCGATCTGGCGTTGCTGAAGCGCGCCATGCGGGCGATGGACAACAAACTGGCGTCCGTCTGGGCGCAACGTCAAACCGATACCCCTCTGAAAACCCAAGAAGAAGCCCTTATTCTTGCCAGCATCATTGAGAAAGAAACCGGACGTGCCAGCGATCGCGCTATGGTCGCCGGTGTTTTCAGCAACCGCCTGCGCATTGGCATGTTGTTGCAAACCGACCCCACCGTGATCTACGGTTTAGGCGACGCCTTTGACGGCAATTTGCGCCGCCGACATCTGCAAGCTGACACCCCCTGGAACACCTACACCCGGGTTGGTCTGCCACCCACGCCGATTGCCATACCGGGTGAGGCCTCCTTGTTGGCCGCAGTACAACCCGAGTCCACAACAGCTTTGTATTTTGTTGCACGGGGTGACGGCAGCAGCCAGTTCAGCAACAACCTGGCAGAACACAACCGGGCGGTCAACAAGTACCAGCGGGGACAATAAAGAGCATGGTTACAGACGGTATTTTCATCAGTTTTGAAGGCATTGACGGCGCTGGAAAATCGACCCACATCGAGGCTCTGGCCCAGACTTTCAGAAACCAGGGCAGGGCGCTGACGCAGACCCGTGAACCCGGCGGTACCCCTCTCGCAGAAAAATTGCGGACTCTGATTTTGAACGATGCCATGGACCCCATGACTGAGGCTTTGCTGGTGTTTGCGGCACGGCGCGATCATTTGAAATGTGTAATTGAACCCGCCCTGGCAAGGGGCGACGTAGTGCTATGTGACCGCTTTACCGATGCCACTTTTGCCTACCAGGGGGGCGGTCGTGGCTTTGATCTCGACACGCTCTCAACCCTGGAGTGCTGGGTGCAATCCGTCATTGGTCCGACCTCCGGGGTCATCAGAAATCCTGATTTGACCCTGTGGTTCGATCTGCCACCCGAAATTGCTGCACAGCGTTTGGCGGGCGTGCGTCTAGCGGATAAATTTGAAGCGCAGCCGGTCGCATTTTTTCAGCGGGTGGCCAGCGGCTACCTGTCACGTTTGCGGGCCTCGCCCGGCCGATTTGCCCGTATTAATGCCAACAACACGCGTGAGCGGGTCTGGCAGGACCTGCTGGCGGCCGTGCAGGGACGGGGCTGGCTGACATGAACAAACCCGCTATTTCTCCCTGGATTGCCAAGCAAACCCGCCAATTACTGGCGCAACGCGGCCATGCTTGGCTGCTGATGGGGCCCTCGGGCCTGGGTCAGTACAGCTTGGCACTGGAACTGGTACGGACCTGGCTTTGCGACCAGCCACAAGCGTGGGGCGCTTGTGGCGTTTGTGGCAGTTGCCATGCCATTGATGTGCGTGCCCATGCCGATCTTTGCGTGCTGATGCCCGAGGCTGTGATGTTGGCGCTGGGTTGGCCCCTGAGCGAGAAGGCCCAATCCGACATTGACGATAAAAAGCGCAAGGTGAGTAAGGAAATCCGAGTTGATGCGATGCGCGATGCCGTGGAGTTTTCGCAACGTACCAGCGCCCGGGGTCGGGGCAAGGCGGTGCTGGTTTTCCCTGCTGAGCGCATGAACAACATCACCGCCAATGCGCTGCTCAAAACACTGGAAGAACCGCCGGGCGACGTCAAGTTTGTTCTGGCCAGTGATGCGGCCCACCAACTCCTGCCGACCATTCGCAGCCGTTGTCTGGCCCACAACATGGTCTGGCCGGACGTGGCCAGCAGCTTGACCTGGCTTGAAGGGCAGGGCATTGCTGCGGCCCACGCCACCGTCGTGTTGCGTGCGGCAGGCGGGCGCCCCGAGGATGCCCTGCTGTTTGCCCAGTCCGGACGTGAGCCCCAAGCCTGGAGCAAACTGCCTAACGCGATGGCGCGGGGCGATGTCACTGTGCTTAAAGACTGGACGCCGGCTCAAACTGTGGACGCCTTGCATAAATTGTGTCACGACCTGCTAGCCGTCAAAGTCGGCGCGACGCCCCGATTTTTTGAGTTGGCTGATCTAACTGCCGGTAGCTCGGTGGCCACGTTGACCGAGTGGTCGCGGGTACTGGCGCGAACAGCACGCACGGTAGAGCACCCTTTTAACGCCGGTTTGATGCTGGAAGCACTGGTGAGTCAGGCGCAAATCGCCCTAAACTCACGATATTAATTAATTGCGCGTGAGCCCTCCCTTGCCGTCCACCTCCAGACCCAGCGTCATCCAGTTCGCCATCCAGGAAAAGTCGGCGTTGTACTTGGCTTACATCCCTTTTTTTTCGAACGGCGGGATTTTTATCCCATCCGAACGTCATTACCGTTTGGGCGATGATGTTCAAGTATTGTTGTCACTGCCAGGAGACACCCAACATTACCCGGTAACTGGTCAAGTCGCTTGGGTAACGCCAGCCCAGGCATCCAATAACCGGACTCAAGGTATTGGTGTCTGTTTCCCCCCAGGGAACAAATCCAGTGTACTTAAACTTAAAATTGAAGAAATCCTAAGTACTATGCCAGCCTCGGACCGGCCGACACAAACCATTTGAGCCTCAAAATCACCATCTATGTTTACTGATTCCCACTGCCATTTAATTTTCCCTGAATTAAGCGCCAATCTACCGGCAATTCGTGTGGCTATGGCGGTCGCGCAAGTGGGCCGTGCCTTGTGTATTTGCACCACACTGGAAGAGTTTGCTGGTGTCCACGCCTTGGCGATTGAGTATGACAACTTCTGGGCGACGGTGGGCGTGCATCCTGACAATGAGGGCGTCACCGAGCCCAGTCTGCAGGATTTACTGACCCGGGGACGCCTGCCGCGGGTGGTCGGTGTGGGAGAAACCGGACTTGATTATTACCGCTTGGGCGAACGCACTGTGGCCGACATGGCCTGGCAGCGCGAGCGCTTTCGTACCCATATCCGTGCCGCCCGTCAATTGGCTAAACCACTGGTAATTCATACTCGCAGTGCTTCGAGCGATACGCTGGCCATTTTGCGCGAGGAGGGCGAAGACGGATCAGTCGGCAGTTCAGGTGGTGTGTTTCATTGCTTTACCGAAACCGCCGAGGTAGCGCGGGCCGCATTGGACCTGGGTTTTTACATTTCTTTCTCCGGTATTTTGACGTTTAAAAACGCCCAGGCAATTCGCGATGTAGCGGCATTTGTGCCGCTTGACCGTTTGCTGATTGAAACCGACAGCCCGTATCTGGCGCCTGCGCCGTATCGGGGGAAAACCAACAACCCGTCCTATGTTCCGCTGGTGGCGGCCCAGTTGGCCAGTCTGCGGCAGTGCTCGGTGGAACAAATTGCAGAGATCACGAGCCATAACTTCGAGCAGTTGTTCAAAGGAGTCGTTGCGTGATTCGCTTAAGTTCACTTTTTAGAATTTTCTTTTATCTTCTTGTTTTATATGGCTATTCTATAAGCCATGCTGGTTCTTACGATGATTTTTTTAACGCGATACAGCGTGATGAGTCAGACACAGTCACTGCCTTGCTAAAGCGTGGTTTTGACGTCAACACGCTGAATCCGACGGGTGAATCCGGGTTGATGCAGGCGATTCGGGCCGAATCAATGAAGGTCACGGCAGTGCTACTGAAGTCACCTCAGGTCGTGGTGGAGACGCGTAGCCGTGAAGATGAAAGTCCGCTCATGCTAGCTGCGCTAAAAGGCTTGACTGACGTTTGTCAACAATTGGTCATACAGGGCGCCGATGTCAACAAACCGGGTTGGACGCCGTTGCATTATGCGGCCACCCATGGCCACATGGCGGCGATGCGTTTGTTGATCGACAACTATGCTTACATTGACGCCGCATCGCCTAATGGCAGCACACCGATCATGATGGCTGCACATTACGGAACGCCGCTGGCCGTTCAGTTGCTGCTGGAGGCCGGTGCCGACCCGTTGCTCAAGAATGTCCAGGGCATGAATGCCATCGATTTTGCGCAACGCGCCGACCGACCGACGGTGGCCGAGTTGATTGCTGCCTTTGTGCGATCACGTCAGCCTAAAGGCAGTTGGTGAAGCTATAAAAAAAACTGCGAAATACACCCCTTTTTTATACGATGTATATTATGTTAATAAGCATAGGTAAATTTCACTATGCACCAGTTTAGTATGGCGTGTGCACCCGGCCTGAACGATGACTTGGGCGCTTACCTGCGCTTCATGGTCGAAGTCGAAGGCTCTGATTTATTCCTGAGCATGGGTGCAGTGCCCATGGTCAAGGTGGAAGGCCTGATACGCCCGATAGCGATGCCGCCGATGCCACCGAACCGGGTCAAGGAACTGGCATACTCCATGATGAACGAATCCCAGATGCGCGAATTTGAGCGAGATCTGGAGTGCGACATGGCCTTGGGCCTGGATAATATTGGACGCTTTCGCCTGAATATTTTTATTCAACGCGGGCAGGTCAGTATGGTTGTGCGTCACGTCAAGAACAAGATTCCTTCGGTAAGCGCACTCAAA
Organism: Rhodoferax sp.; assembly: GCA_047629695.1. GTDB lineage: Bacteria > Pseudomonadota > Gammaproteobacteria > Burkholderiales > Burkholderiaceae_C > Rhodoferax. Next base: position 872 of record JBLHZH010000193.1, on the reverse strand, counting down.
CTACCCGCCGTCATCAACAAACTGGCGATGCTCAAACGCGGTCTGATTCTGGTAGTGGGTGCGGCCGGTTCAGGCAAGTCAACTACGCTGGCGGCCATGCTTGACCACCGCAACCAGGAGGCGCCTGGCCACATTCTGAGCATTGAAGATCCCATTGAATTTATTCATGAGCACAAAAAATGTGTCGTCAACCAGCGCGAAGTTGGCCTTGATACCCATTCTTTTGAGGACGCACTGCGTCACGCCATGCGTGAAGCGCCGGATGTGATCATGATCGGTGAAATTCGTGATCGCCTGACGATGCAGCATGCGCTGAGCTACGCTGAAACTGGGCACTTGTGCCTCTCGACCCTGCACGCCAGCAATGCCAATCAGGCGATTGAACGCATCATCAACTTTTTCCCAGAAGAAACCCGAAAACAAACCCTGATGGATCTCTCCCTGAATTTGAAGGGCGTCGTGGCACAACGTTTAATTCAGGGCAAAGACAACCGCTTGGTGCCAGCCACTGAGATCATGCTGCAATCGCCTTTTATTTCTGATCTGATTCAAAAAGGTCAAGTTGACCAAATCAAGGCGGCGATTGGTAAAAGTATTGAAATCGGCATGCACACTTTTGACCAGTCGCTGTTTGACCTTTACACACAGCACGACATCACCTTGGCACAAGCGATTGATTACGCTGACTCCAAGACCGACCTGTCACTGCGAATCCGGCTCGCTATGGGCAGCCCGGCGACGCCAACCGATGGTCTGACAATTCAACGCTGAGTGACCTCCGCCGAGATCTGCTTCAGGCGAGGAGCATTTACGCCTGAAGCCTTGCTCAGATATGGCCCCAATACAGCAAGGCCTCCCGCCCCTGCACTACC
>JBLHZH010000192.1:0-5370 GCA_047629695.1 Rhodoferax sp. | reverse complement strand
CATTTATGATATTGAAATTATCAAGATCAAGAAACATCACCGCAATCCGCTGCTGATGGCGCGTGGCCTGTGGCCGGGCCTGGCACCGTTGCATGCTGAGCCACTAGCAGTTGGGTAGGCCGGTCAGCTCATCATGCGTAGCCCGGTGCCGCAGGGACGCTTCGAGCTTCTTGCGCTCGGTCAGGTCGCAGATCTTGGCAATGGTGCGGCGCATGTCCTTGTCTTTCCAATGATCCAGCGAGACCTCTACCGGCAGCATTTGACCATCCCGGCGCAGCAATGTTAAATCTAAGTTCCTCATGGCCAAGACTTCTGGCTTCAAAAAGTAGCGTCGCATGGATGACGCATAGCGCGCAAGTGCGCCGGTAAAAACAGGTCCACGTTTTGCCGTGTCAGGGTATTGAACGGGTACTCGTTGAGTTGTGCCATAGCCGGGTTGGTCATCAAAAACTGGCTGTTCTCGTTGACCCAGATGACGCTGTCGGGGGCTGCATTCAGCACTACTTTTTCGGGTCGGTGTTGTCGCCTCAAAAGCTTCAGCGGGCGGCGCAAGGCCTCGCTAAAAGTAGCGTGCAACAAATAGACGTAGGATGCCGTCTTGAATCGATGGCCGATTAGCGCCCCGCCATCATGGGTACTGTCGCCAGACAGTACAAGCGACACATGGCTCAGCAAGGCTGTGACGGCCAGTAGACGTGCTGCCAGCCAAAAGAAGATTGACATCTGTGGCGTGTAGGTGGCGAACAGATCGGGCATGCCGGAGTCGCTCATGGCATGTAGAAAGTCAAACAGACCGACGCCTGAGAAGGTAATTCCCAGTAGTGCGACCGGCCTCTTGCGGGAGGACAAAATAGCGCGGCAGCCGGTAATGGCCATCAGCAGAGCGATGACCACGGTTAATAATTTGAGGCCGGTGTGCCACACCAGGAACTTGACAGACACCATCTCATGGCTCCCCTCCGCCAGCGTTATCCACTAGCCTCGTGGCACTGGGCTGGCCAGCCGGGTTGATTCAATCGTATTTGACTACGGGTGCAAGTCTATGGTTTGGGTTGCCATGGCGCTCAGCCCTTCGCTTGCCACCTGAGGGCGGCAACTTTAAAAGACGGAGGGATGATCAGTTGGAACACAGAGCCTCAGTCCTTAAGGGACTTTCGTTACGTAAAACGAGGTGTGATCAGGGCCTGGGGAGGTGCGAGGCCAGGGTCGGGGGCTTAGCGTGCAGAAGTAGAAAATTTACCTTCTCAAAATCAGTTTGCGCAAAATCAATAGGTACTGGACTAAAAGTTCAAATTTTCGCCTGCAAGAATCGTTTCACTGGCCAGGATTGCCAGTTTACAGCGTCGGTTGCGTGCGGTCTTGCGCAGCAAGTCAAACGCATCACTGCGCTTGAGCCGGTGTTGCATCATGGTGATGCCGACCGCAATACTGATGTCGCGTTCGGCGTCCAGGGCCGACTGCAACTGTTGGCGCGTCGCACGCAAACCTTGCAATTCATTGGCACGCGCCAACGCCGCCTCAATGGCTGGAACCAGTTGCGGAATATCCAATGGCTTGACGGCGTAACCCAGCGCGCCGCTGGCAGCAGCCTGCTCCACAATCTGGGCGTTGTTATAGGCACTCAGCATCATGAACGGGATGTGATCGAGCGCGCGAAGACGCTCGGCCAGGTATAGGCCGTCTTGGCCCGGCATACGCACATCGAGAATCGCCAGATCAGGTCGCTCGCCACTGGCCAGCCAGCCCTCGGCTTCTTCGGCTGACTCCGCGCTGGTCACCCGGTAGCCGACGCTGCGCAGGCCGCGCGCCAAGGTGGTCAGCACCAAGCGATCATCATCGACCAGAAGGAGTCGTTTGCTTGGGGGGACGGTCTTGTCGGTGGTCATCTGTGTTCTTTCAATGGTATAAAAATAACGGGAGGCTCAAGCACCAACAGGGTCATCACCTGCGCGCCGAGTTGTTCCCGTACCAGGCTGGCGCCGTTGCGGGGCATCAGCGCCGTGATCAGGTCGAGGCCATGGTGCGGGGCCTGGATTGAGGCTGTCGGGGGCACTAACTGGCCAGTATTCAGGATTTTGATCTGCACCCCGCCCGGTGTCGCCCCTTTTTGCAGATGGATACTGACCTGGCCATGCGCCTGGCCGCCGTGCTTGACAGCGTTCAGGATCAGCTCATTAAGCACCAGAGCGAGGGGGACCGCTTCTTTTTCCGCAATGACGCAGGGCTGCCAATGGTCTGACCGCTTCAGCGTAATTGGGGTTTGCCACAGGCTTTGAATCTCTTTAGCAATGGCACTGCTGAGTTCGCACAAGAGCACTGAGGCGGTGTCCGTGCCGCCCTGCAGGCCGTGAATGACCGAGATGCCCTGCACCTGGCCAATGGCTTCTTTGATGAAATCGCTAGTTTCCGGGTGCTTTTGGGCAAACTGGCGCAACAAGCCGGTGATGCCTTGCAGGTTGTTCTTGATCCGGTGATGTACCTCATGGACCAGCGTGTTGCGGTGGGTCGCCTCGTTGCGCAGACGCTGCTGCTCCAGTAACTGGCGGTTGGTGGCGTCGGTCAGGTGGCCGACGTAATGCGTGAGCTGCCCTTGCGCGTTCAGCACGGCGGTGACGGCGGCCTGAACCAACACGTCTTCACTGTTCCTGCGGCGCAGCCACAGATCGCCCTGCCAGGCACCGGTGCGCTGGAGTTCACGGCGTACGCCGTCATAAAAAATGCCGTTGTGTTGCGCCGAGCGGAGAAAGTTGGTGGTTTTTTGCTGTACCTCTTGCTGGGTGTAGCCGGTGATTTGCATGAAGGCCGAATTGACACGCAAAATAATCATATGGGCGTTCATCACCACCATGCCGCCCTGGCATTCAAAGGCGGCCGCCGCGATGCGCAGCATTTCTTCGGCGGCTTTGTGCTCGCTGATGTCCGTCACGGTGACACGCAATACGCTTGACTCGGCGCTGGGGCACACGCAGTCCAGCCGGGCATGAAAGCGGCTTCTATCGTGGCGCTGCAGGGCCAGTTCGCAACTCTGGCGGTTGATTTGTTGCAGCGCATGGCGAAAAAAGCGGTACCAGCGGTCACCGTCCTCGGGAGCGACGTACTGTGAGAATGCGCTGTTGACAAGTTTTTTTCGGTCCAGGTCGAGCAGTGTGGCGCAGGTCAGGTTGATTTCCAGGATCCGGCCTTCCCCCGTGAGTGTGAGATAGCCCACAGGTGCGAACTCGTACAGGTCAACATAACGGGCGCGTGATTCTTCAAGGTCAATCTGGACTTGGCGCAGCTCCTCGTTTTGCATCTCGAGTTCAATTTGGTGTACCTGAAGTTCATGCAGCAGCCGCTCGGACGGATGCGCCGGTGGCGATGACTTGAGTGCGCCTGCGAACTGCGTCTCTGCCGCTTTGCGCAGCATGGCGATTTTAACGGCGTGTCGCGAAAGGGCTGGCGTGGCCATGGCGTTTTTGTGCGTGAGTGGTGGTGTGCGTCATGTCAGGTTGGCACGGCGATCGGTGTCGATGCCGTCAAGGCCCACTGGCGACAAAGTGTACAGGGGTCGGCTCGGTTGCCCGAGCTTGTTTCAGGGCGTGCGCAGTTTGAAGACCGGGCGCCGCTCACCCACCTGCAGGCCACGCGCGTTCACAATAGCCTGCGCACGCCAGGGTGCTAGGGTTTCGCGCTGGGCGTCGTCGAGCCAGCCGAGCTGATCGAGCACGGCTACGCTGGCAGCAAACAGGGCCGGTTTGTTGCCATCCATCACCTTGATGGCAAAGGCCTCGCCGCGACTTTTGCTCCCCACGACCTGTACCCCGTCGGCGCCGACCTTGCTGACCCAATCGCCGCGGCCAGCTCGCATGAAGGCTAGGTCGTTGCGGCCGGTACCCGACACCAGATCGGGGTAGCTGGTCATGGCTTCACTCAAAAGGCCAAAACTTTCACCAAACTCGGGGTCTTTGTTGCCGTTGGCGAGGCGAGCATAGCCATAGGCCAAGTGCGACAGGGGTAGCGCGTAGTTGGGGGCGGAGCAGCCGTCAATGCCCATTTTGAGGTCTTGCGGCTTCATGCCGACAGCCTGTGCCACATCACGGCGAATCGCCTGTTGTAGCGGATGCTCGGGGGCCGTGTAATCGTCCAGACTCAGGCCGTGTTGCACGCAATAGGCCAGAAACCCGGCATGTTTCCCGCTGCAGTTGTTGTGCCGTTCGTCAAATTTCAGGTCGGCGGGGGGTGCCTGGTCCAGTAGTGTAAAGATGCCCGGCACATGGCAACCACAGCGCAGGGCGCGGTAGTTCAAACCGGCTTTGGCCAGCATGCCTTGCGTCTGGATCACGTGTTGGGACTCGCCGTTGTGGCTGGCACACAGCATGGCGACCTGTTCCAGAGAAAACCCAAATTGACGCGGTCCGTCAGCCTGCATAAAGGGCAGTGCCTGCAGCGCCTTGAGAGTGGAGCGGGAAAAGGTCAGCCAGTGCGGGTTACCGGCTTGCGCCACGACTTGACCACGTGTGTTGACCACGGCTACAGCACCAAAGTGCAGGCACTCCTGGGTGCCGCCGCGAGTGAGTTCGATCAGGGGGGTGAAGTCCATTTAATTTTTCCTCTGCAGCCAGGTCTCGATCTCCCGTACCGCTGCGTCGCTGGCATCGGTTAGCGCGCGCACGCCACCGGCGGCGTCTGCAGTGGAGGCTAGGCGTTGCACGACCACGCTGCGTTGGGCCAGCAAATGGTCGCCGCGCGAGCCGTTTTGCGTGAGCGTAGCGCGCAGGCGAATCAGGCCGGTGCTCTGTGTCGGGCTGCTGAACAGGTGACTGAACTCTTCCAGTTCTATACGCAGCGTACGCGGCGCGGCCGCGTTGGCTGCGATGTGGTCGGTGGGGTTGAGCAGGACGCGGTTTTGTCCCAGGTGGGCGCGCAGGCGCTGGTGCAGCAACTGGGCGGGCGTCATGCTCCAGCGTGCCAGTGCGTAGGGCTGGAGTTGTTGTGCATCGGCGTAGCCCAAGCGATAGAGGACCGCGCTGCTGTCCAGCGCGACCGGGGCTTCGACTTCGGCGATGACCAGTGGCGCCTGCTGCTCTGACGAGGCAGGCGGGGCGGTCAGCAGTCCAGGACCAAAGTCAAACACCGCCGGGCGCACGGCCGAAGGCAGGGACAGGGGCATCGCGCAGCCGCTCAGGGCGATCAGGCAGATAAGCGCTAGGCCGCTGGCCCTTGCCCGACCGGTGTCAGTTGTGATTGATTTCATGATCTATCTCAGGGACGGGTGGCGTTGACAGAAAATCCGGGTTCACCCGGGCCGGGTGGCAGCTTGCCGTTACCAAAGATCAGGGCCTGCGGGTTGTCGTTGACCAAGCTGGCGGCGCGGCTGACTTGGCGTGCGCT
>JBLHZH010000191.1:0-5379 GCA_047629695.1 Rhodoferax sp. | reverse complement strand
TGCCGGCCCCGCTCGGGAGCTTGCAGGTGGATGCGCTGATTGCTGGCGCGCCCGGTACGCCTGCACCCATTCTCAAAGGCATCACCTTTGCCCTGCCGCCGGGCGATGTGCTGGCCGTGGTCGGCCCCTCCGCCTCTGGCAAAACCACGCTGGCGCGTTTGCTGGTGGGCCTGTGGCCAGCCAGCAATGGCAAGGTTCGTCTCGACGGCGTTGACGTCTTCACCTGGGACAAGCTGGAGTTGGGCCCGCATGTCGGCTATTTACCCCAAGGTGTCGAGCTGTTTGACGGCTCCCTGGCCGAGAACATTGCCCGCTTTGGTGAAGTCGACCAAGCCAAGGTCGAGGCTGCAGCACGCGCCATCGGCTTGCACGACTTCATCTTGGCGTTGCCCGAGGGTTATGACAGCCCGGTCGGGCGCGAAGGCACTATGTTGTCGGGCGGTCAGCGCCAGCGCGTCGGTCTGGCCCGCGCTTTTTATGATAGCCCGGCTTTTATCGTGCTCGACGAGCCTAACTCAAGTCTGGACGAGCAGGGGGACGCTGCCCTGGCCAGCGCCATCACTCAACTCAAATCCAGCGGTACCACCTTTGTCGTCATGACCCACCGCACCAGCGTGCTCAGTGTTGCCGACAAGATGCTGGTGCTACGCGATGGCCAATCCCAAATGTTCGGCCCCCGCGACGAGGTGCTGAAAGCGCTGGCCGAAGCCGTCGCCAAGGCGCGCCAGGGCGCCGTGGCGGTTCCTGCAAACGCTTGATGTTTCTTTGATAAATCCTATGAAAACCCCTAAATTTTTCAAGCGCAGCGAACTCACTGCCACGCTGTGGCTGTTCCGGCGCGAGTTTCTGGTGGTCGGTATTTTCAGCATGATTGCCAACGTGCTGATGCTCGCCCCCACGCTCTATATGTTGCAGGTCTACGACCGGGTGTTGTCCAGCCAGAGCGAACTGACACTGCTGGCCATGTCGCTGTTGACCCTGTTTCTGTTTGCCATCATGGGCTTTGCCGAGTGGCTGCGCTCACGCGTGCTGGTCGGTGCGGGTGTCCGTCTCGACAAACAACTCAGCACCCAAGTCTTTAACGCCAATTTTGAGGCCCGCCTGAGCCAGTCGGGTAGCGCCCCCTCGCGCTCCTTTGGTGATTTGATCCAGATCCGTCAGTTCCTCACGGGCAATGGCATTTTTGCCTTCTTTGATGCGCCCTGGACGCCCATTTACATGGCTGTGTTGTTCTTTCTGCACCCTTGGCTGGGCGTGCTGGGGGTGGTGTTTGCGCTGATTCAGGCTGCTCTGGCCTGGTTTGGCCATCGCCACACGCTGGCGCCCTCTGAGGCGGCCGCCGCCGCCAATGCCGATGCTGGCAGCTTTCTGCAAGGCAAGCTGCGCAACGCCGAGGTGCTGGAGTCCATGGGCATGATCCGCAGCCTGCAGGCCCGTTGGGCCGGCCGCCACCAGACCTACCTGGATCGGGCTGGCGAGTCGCAGCACTTGACGCACCGGATCACCGCCATCAGTAAATTTCTGCGCTACACCCAGCAGTCGCTGGCTCTGGGCGCCGGTGCCCTGCTGGTGATTGACGGGCAACTTTCACCCGGTGGCATGATCGCGGCCAACGTTCTCATGGGGCGTGCCTTGGCGCCGATTGACATGATTGTGGGCAGCTGGCGCCAGTTTATCGGCATGCGCGCCGCCTTCACCCGGCTGGAGAAATTGCTGGTTGACTTTCCCCCGCGCGACCCCGCCTTCAAGCGTGTGCCACCGGAGGGCGACATTGCACTAACGCAGGTCTTTGCCAATGCGCCCGGTCGTGAGCTGCCGATTCTCCAGAACATTAGCCTGAACGTGCCAGCCGGCACCGTCACGGCGGTGCTTGGCCCTTCGGGTTCAGGCAAATCCACCCTGGCGCGCGTGCTCATGGGCATCTGGCCCGATGTGGTCGGTGATGTCACGCTCAATGGGTTGCCGATTTCAGGCTGGAATCGCCTCGAGCTGGGGCCTTATCTGGGCTACCTGCCGCAAGACGTCGAGTTGCTTGAAGGCTCGATTGCCGAGAATATTGCCCGTTTTGGTGAAGTCGATCCTGATCTGGTGATTGAGGCCGCCCAGAGCGCTGGCCTGCACGAGATGATTCTGCGCTTCCCCAAAGGCTACGATACCTCGATTGGTGAGGCCGGCAACCTGCTGTCCGGCGGCCAGCGTCAGCGCATTGGTCTGGCCCGTGCGGTTTACGGCAACCCGGTGCTGATCGTGCTCGACGAGCCCAATGCCAACCTGGATGACGCCGGTGAAGCTGCGCTGTACAAGACCGTGCAACTGCTCAAAGCGAAGGGCACCACGGTCTTCCTAATTACCCACCGCCCCGGCGCGGTGGCGGTGGCCGACCGCATTCTGATGTTGCGTGGTGGTCAGGTTCAGGCGGACGGGCCGCGTGCCGAAGTGCTGGCGGCGCTGCAAGCGGCGCGCCAACCCCCCGCCCAGCCGGCGTCCGGCCTGTCGGTCGTGCCGGCTTAAGGGAACTGGATATCACCAAAGTACCCATCGTCTCTGCGAGGCCGCAGGCCGCAGCAGTCCATGACCCTCTGGATTGCCGCGCTGCGCTCGCAAAGATGACCAATAACTTTTACAACCCCTATTTTTTGCTGAGTCTGTCATGACCAAACTAGATACTACAAAACGCCTTTCCAACAAGTCGCTCGACGCCAATGCGATTTCCGACGTGACTGACACCTCCGAGTCCACTGCACAGGACGCTATGGCGCGCACGGGCAGTGCCGCCCGCATTGGCCTGTGGGCCCTGGGTCTGGGCTTTGGTGGTTTTTTATTGTGGGCTGGTCTCGCCCCGCTGGACGAGGGCGTACCCGGGCAAGGCATGATTGCGCTCGACACCAAGCGCAAGACCGTCCAGCACCTGACCGGCGGGTTGGTTAAGGAGGTGCTGGTGGGCGAGGGCGCGCACGTCACCGAAGGCCAGTTACTGGTGCGGCTGGACGGCGCGGTGGCCCGTGCCAACTTTGAGACCATTCGCCAGCGCTATCTGGGTCTGCGCGCCATGGAAGGACGCTTGCTGACCGAGCAGCAGGGCGGCGCCAAAATCGCCTTTCATCCTGATGTGCTGGCGGCCAGCCAGGACCCCCAGATTCGCCAGGTAATCATGACGCAAGAGCAACTCATGGTGTCACGCCGGGCCGCTTTGCAGGCCGATCTGCAGTCCACCGAAGAGTCAATTATGGGTCAACAAGGCCTGATTCAGGCCTATGGCACCATGATGGTCAACCGCAAAAGCCAGCAGGCCCTGCTGGGCGAAGAACTTACCAACACCCGGGGTCTGGTTAAAGAGGGCTACGCCCCGCGCAACCGTCAACTGGAGCTTGAGCGCATGAGCGCCGACGTCAGCTCGGGTATCGCCGAGTTGCAGGGCAACACCATTCGCGCCACCCGTGCGGTGGCCGAGTTGCGCCAGCGCGCCATTGTGCGCCAGCAGGAATACCGCAAAGAGGTCGACTCGCAACTCGCCGATGTATCGCGTGAAGTCCAGGGCGATGCCGAACGCTTTAGCGCCGCGCGCGACGACCTGGCCCGCACCGAGATCAAGTCGCCGGCCGAGGGGCAGGTCGTGGGTCTGGCCTTTCAGACCGTTGGCGCCGTGGTCGGTCCTGGCCAAAAGTTGATGGACATCGTGCCTGAAGACGAGGCTTTGCTGGTCGAGGTGCGCGTGGTGCCACACCTGATTGACCGTGTTCACGCCGGCCTGCCGGTCGACGTGCGCTTCTCCTCGTTTGCCCATACGCCGCAATTGGTGGTGGACGGCAAGGTGGCCTCGGTATCGGGCGATTTGTTGACGGACCCGCAAACTGGTGTTGGCTATTACCTGGCCCGTGTTGGCGTCACCGCCGATGGCTTCAAAAAGCTGGGCAAGCGTCAGCTTCAGCCCGGCATGCCGGTCGAGGTTATTTTCCTGACCGGGGAACGTTCCATGCTCACCTACCTGTTGAGCCCGTTGACCAAGCGGTTCGCCGCATCCATGAAAGAGGAGTGAGCACATGACACGCCTTCGTTTGACCCAGTGCCTGGTGGTGAGTGGTGTGTTGCTGTCCTGTTCGTCAGCGGCACTGTCGATGGACCTGTTGCAGGCCTATGAGGCCGCCAAGTTACAGGACGCCACCATTTTGGCCGCTCGGGCCACCGCCCAGGCCGGGCGTGAGAACCTGCCTCAGGCACGTGCCCAGTTGCTGCCCAATGTGTCTGCCAGCATTGGTTACAACAAAAATAAGCTGACCAGTACCACGCCCGACTTTCTGGGCCGGGAGCAAACCACCAACTCGGACTACCCCAGCAGCAACCAAACCCTGACGTTGCGCCAGCCCCTGTTCCGCCCCTTTCTGGCGGCGCAGTACCGACAGGCCGGTGCCCGCGTTGACGATGTCAATGCGACGCTGGCCCAGGAAGAGCAAAACCTGGCGGTGCGTGTCACCGGCGCTTATTTTGAAGCCATGCTGACGCATGAACAATTGGACCTGGTACTGGCCCAGCGCACCGCCTACACCACGCAACTCGATGTGGCTCGCAAAACCTTTGCCGCCGGCTCAGGCACCCGCACCGACATTGACGAAGCGCAGGCGCGGCTTGACATGAATGCGGCCCAAGAGATAGAGGCCCGCGAAAATGTGGTCTACACCCTGCGTCAATTGGAGATTCTGGTGAACCAGCCGATTGACCAGTTGTCCACGCTGAATGTCGCCAAGTTGGAGTTATTGGGCCCGCAGCCCAATAACCTGCTGGACTGGACCGCCCGCGCCGAGCAGAACAGCCCACAGCTGCAATCTCTCAGGGCCCAGCTGGAGGTCGCCCGTCAAGAGGTCCAAAAAAGCGAGTCGGGCCACTACCCTACGCTCGACGCCATCGCCCAGCTCTCGCGCAGCGAGAGTGAAAACGTCACCAACACCAAGAACCGCTACACCAACACCTCGTTGGGTGTTCAGCTCACGATTCCGCTGTTTGCGGGTGGCGGCATCAGCTCGGGTATCCGCCAAGCCCTGGCCGCGCAAGACCGGGCCGAGCAGGTGCTGGAAGCCAGTCGCCGGGACCTCGGGCTGCGCGTGCACAAGGAGTTTCGGGGGCTGACTGAAAACATTCCAAAAATCAATGCCCTGGAGCAGGCTCTACGCTCCGCCGATCAACTGGTGCTGTCAAGCCGCAAGTCGTTTCAGGCTGGCAGCCGCACGGTGGTCGACATCCTGAACGCCGAGCAGCAGCGCACACTGGTACTGCGCGATCTGGCGCAGGCGCGCTACATCTACTTGATGTCCAACATCCGCCTGCTGGCGCTGGTGGGTGGTGCCGACGCCGATGCCGTGGTTGCCATCAATCAGGTGTTGCAAC
>JBLHZH010000190.1:0-5385 GCA_047629695.1 Rhodoferax sp. | reverse complement strand
ACCTGTTCGGTGTTGCAAACCTGACGCGGAATCGCTACCTGCTGAATGATCGGTGTCGACGAGATCACCTGCCCCACGTCCTGTGCCAGGGCCAGCCCATTCGAGGTAAGGGCCAGCACCCAAATGAGTTGTTTTTTCATGAATGAATCATGGACTGCCTGTTCTGCCACTTTGTCAGCATTCGGTGAAGTCCGGGTAAAGATTGGCCGGGCAGACCTTGAGGCTATTAACTTCGCAGGGGGTAGCTCTGATAGACGTTCACACGCCCGTCCCGACTGACCAGCAGTACATCGAATGGGTCTTGCTGACCGCCATAAGCCGGGCCATCCATGCCGGGTGAACCCACGGGCATACCTGGCACTGTCAAGCCCAGTGCCGTAGGGCGTTGCTTGAGCATCTTATGAATTTCGCGTGCCGGTACATGGCCCTCCAGTACGTAGCTGTCGACCCGCCCGGTGTGGCATGAACCCAGTTTTGCGGGCATGCCAAATTTCTGGCGTTGGGCCGTTTTGGCGACTTCACTGACGTCGTTGGCCTTGACCTGGAAGCCATTCGTTTCCAAGTGCGCTATCCAGTCATGACAGCAGCCGCAAGACGCTGTTTTCCAGACTTCGATTAAGGGTTTGTCTTGCGCCAGAACCAATCCCGGCAGGACGAGTGCGGCGGCGCCCAGTAGAGTGGTACCGGCCTGCATCAGGGCACGTCTTTGCATGGTGTAACTCTCCATTTACTTAGTGTCTTTGCGAGCGCAATGCGGCAATCCAGGGGGTCTTGGACGGCCGCGGCCATCGGCCTCGCAGAGAAGATGATACTTGGATACTGGTTATGGCTTCAATGCCCCAATATTTTGGACAAGAAGTCTTTGCTACGCTCGTTTTGTGGGTTGTTGAAGAAATCATGCGGGTTATTTTCTTCGACGATCTGGCCCTGGTCCATAAAAATAACCCGGTCGGCCACCGCTTTGGCAAAGCCCATTTCATGCGTCACACAAAGCATGGTGATGCCCTGGTCGGCCATCTCGACCATCACGTCCAGCACCTCCTTGATCATCTCCGGGTCGAGCGCCGACGTGGGCTCGTCGAAGAGCATGATTTTTGGCGTCAGGCAGAGCGCCCGAGCAATCGCCACACGCTGCTGCTGACCCCCGGAGAGTTGCAGCGGGTACTTGCCCGCCTGGTCCGCAATGCGCACGCGCTCCAATTGCAGCATGGCTTTTTCTTCGGCTTCCTTTTTGGGCATTTTGCCGACCCAGACTGGTGATAGCGTCAGATTTTCCAGCACTGTCAGGTGCGGAAACAGGTTGAACTGCTGGAACACCATACCGACTTTTTTACGAACGTCGTCAATCACCTTGATGTCATCGGTAATTTCTGCGCCGTCGACAAAAAGATGACCCTCCTGGTGCTCTTCCAACCGGTTAATGCAACGGATCAGGGTCGATTTGCCCGAGCCCGAGGGGCCGCAAATAACAATGCGCTCCCCTTGAGCGACACTCAGATCAATATCACGCAGCACATGAAAGTTGTTGCCGTACCACTTGTTGAGCTTTTCAAATTTGATGATGGGTTCTGACATGATTCTTTAAGCCTTGAATTTTTAATGAGTCGACAACGCAGCGGCTTCAGCGCTGTTTGCCCTTGTTGACCTGTTTTTCAACCCAGACGCTGTAGCGGGACATGGAAAAACAAAAAATGAAATAAATCATCGCAATGAAAAAGTAGCCTTCAATCTTGAAGGGCCGCCAATCCGAGTCCGAATTCAGGGCCAGCGAGAGGGCGCCGGTAAGTTCGTACAAGCTCACGATGGTTACCAGCGAGGTGTCTTTGAAGGTCGCAATAAAGCCATTCATGATGCTAGGTACCACCATGGCCAGGGCTTGCGGCAGCACAATCTTGCCCTGGGTCTGCCAGTAAGAAAGACCCAACGTGGCGGCTGCCTCGATTTGTCCTTTGGGCACCGCCTGCAGCCCACCGCGAATGGTTTCTGCCATGTAAGCGGCGGCAAACAGGGTGATGCCTGCCAGCACCCGAATCAGCACATCAATGGTGAAGCCTTGCGGCATGAACAGCGGAAACATGAAGGAGGCCATGAACAACACTGAAATCAGGGGGACGCCACGAATCAGTTCAACGTAAATTGTACAAAAAGTACGAATAGCCGGCAGGGTGGAGCGCCGCCCCAGTGCCACTACTAGGGCAATCGGGAACGCCATCACCATCGACAGGGTGGCCAACAAAATGGTTAGCGGTAGGCCACCCCAGCGGTCGGTCTCGACCTGACTCAAACCCAGTGTGTTGCCATACATAAGGGCAAAGAACAGTGCCAGCACGACTGCCCACAGCAGCACCAGCCAGGGGCGCCAGAAAGCACGGGTGCAACTGGCGGCCAGTAGACCCAACATCAGGCTGGTGGCCAGCAGTGGGCGCCATTGTTCTTCAAAAGGGTAGCGCCCAAACAGGATGATGCGGTATTTTTCACTGATGACGCCCCAGCAGGCGCCCGCACCCTCTACCCGGCAGGCCGTGGCTACGGGCAACCAGGAGGCACGAAACACCGCCCAGCTGAAAAATTGCGGCAGCAGATAAAGCAGGGTGCCGCCAATAATGACGGTCATCAGTGAGGTGATGGCGTCGCTGAAAAGATTGGTGCGTATCCACGCCAGCAAACCGACAGATCGTGTCGGTGACGGGCGCGGGGCGATAGGCTGAAAAGAGGGAGCAGTCATGGGTGTTGGTCTTTCAATCAGCGTTCTTTAATGGCGGAGCGGCTGTTGTACCAGTTCATCAGCATCGAGGTCGACAGGGAGGTGCAGAGATATATCAGCATGACGATGGCAATGCACTCCACCGCCCGACCAGTCTGGTTCAGTGAGGTGTTAGCAATCGAGACCACATCGGGGTAGCCGATGGCGACCGCCAATGACGAGTTCTTGGTCAGATTCAAAAACTGGTTGGTCATGGGTGGAATAATGACGCGCAAGGCCTGAGGCAACATGACGAGCCGCATGGTTAAGTTGGTATTTAGGCCCAGCGCGGCAGCCGCCTCGCCCTGGCCACCGGAAACTGACTGAATACCAGAGCGAACCACCTCGGCGACAAACGCGGCGGTGTAGACGCTCAGGCCCAGCAACACGGCTAAAAATTCGGGAGTCAAGGAGCCGCCGCTTTGAATCGCAAACTTGCCTTTGAATGGAGAGTCCAGCGCCGTTGGCGCGCCACCCACCAGCCAGCCCAGCAAGCTGGCGACAATACAAATGACCACGGGCGCCCAGAACATGCTGCTGAGTTTCCCCGTGGCGTCAAACTTCTTTTTTGCCCATTGGCGATAGACATAAGCCAGCGCAATTCCGGCCAGTAACCCGAAGAGCGCAAACAGTTGGCCGGCAGCCCAGATCGGGATCGGAAAATTCAATCCCCCCTTGCTCAAAAACAGCGGCCCCAACGTCCAAGCATCGGCGGCGGTGGGGAGCAATTCTGTGAACAACAGGTACCACAGCAGCAATTGCAGCAAAACGGGCACGTTACGGAAAAACTCGACATAGGCGTAACACACGCCACGCACCAAAATGTTCCGCGAAAATCGGCCTACGCCCAGTAGGGTACCCAAAATGGTGGTCAAAATAATGCCCAGAATGGCAACCCGCAAGGTGTTGGTCAGTCCGACCAAAAACGCCTGCAAGTAAGACTGTGATGAGTTGAATGGGTACAGGCTTTCGCCAATGGCAAAACCGGCCGGGCCGCTCAAAAAGTCAAAGCCGCTCTGGATACCGCGTATTTTCATGTTGATCAGGGTGTTACTGGCCAGAAACCAGACCATGACGGCAATCAGACCTGCGGCAATCAGCTGGTAAATCAGGCCTCGAAAGGCCTGGCTGCGCCAGGACCAGTTTTTCTTGGTGGGGGGGGACTTCTGGGTCATCGACTTACGCTCTCTCAGCTAAGGTAGCAAAAAAGCTGCTACCGATACAAGCGGGTTGTACCGGTAGCAGCTTTGTTTCGGGTTAAAACTTAACTAGGCGATCAGCGGACTGGGTAGGCGTACATCAAGCCGCCCTTGTTCCACTGGTTATTCAGACCACGGGGCAGGCCCAAGGGCGACTTGGGTCCGACATTGCGTTCAAAAATTTCGCCATAGTTACCCGTGGTCTTGATGGCACGTGCTAGCCATTCTTTGTCTAGGCCCAGCAGTTTGCCCACGTCTTCATTGCCCCCGCCCAGCAAGCGCTGCACCACAGGGTTGTCGCTCGCCTTCATCTCTTCCACATTGGCTTGTGTTACGCCATATTCTTCGGCTTCAATCAAACCGTATTGCACCCATTTGACAATCGTAAACCAGTCGTCATCGCCGCGTCGTACCATTGGGCCGAGTGGTTCCTTGGAGATCAGATCGGCCAAGATGAGGTGCTCTTTGGGGTCGGTGGCGACCTTGTTGCGGGTCGAGGCGAGGCCGGAGGCATCGGTGGTGTAAGCAATGCAGCGACCTGTGAAGTAGGCGTTTTCTGCCGCTTCGAGCTTCTCAAACACCACCGGTGTGATGTTCAGGTCGTTGGCGCGGGAGTAATCGGTCAGGTTTTTCTCGGTAGTGGTGCCGGACTGTACGCAAATCGTTTGGTTCTTAAGCTGAAGGGCGCTCTTGATATTGCTTTTGACGGGCACCATGAAGCCTTGGCCATCATAGTAGTTGGTCACGGTTGAAAGCAAACCCAGTGAAGCATCACGCGTCAAGGTAAAGGTGGTGTTGCGCGCCAGAATGTCGATCTCACCCGACTGCAGGGCCGTAAAACGCTGCTGCGCGTTGAGCGGTACATAGCGGACTTTTTCGGCGTCGCTCAATACCGCCGCTGCCAATGCGCGGCAGACATCGACATCCATTCCGGACCATTTGCCGGCAGAATCTGCTGCTGCAAAACCGGCCAAGCCGGTGTTGACGCCACAAACCACTTGGTCACGCGCCTTGATAGCGGCCAGAGTTTTGCCGGCGCTAACAGCCCCGGCAGCCGGTGCATTAGCTGCAGGCGCTGCTGCCTGCTCTGTTTTACTGCAGGCCGCCAGCGAGGCAACTACGACTGCGGCCAGGATGAATGATTTGTTAAGTGTCATTTACAGTGTTCCAGTTGTAACTTGTGAATAAAAAAATAGACTTATACCACTTACTGTTGATTAAAGTCTGGGTAAGACTGTAACCCAGTTAGTACAGAGCGTAAATTAGTGTTTACGCTCTGTACGCAACAAAAAATTCTCCAGTAAGCTGACTGTTATTCTCATATTTCTATGCAGGATGTGTGCCACATTTATCAAGACAAATTCCCTAAAAGAGGCCAGTACGCGCCAAATTGATGCATTGAGGCAGTGATTTATCGTCTCGACGGTGACAAGTGGTGCTTGG
>JBLHZH010000189.1:0-5418 GCA_047629695.1 Rhodoferax sp. | reverse complement strand
TGGCCGCTTGGTGCCAGGCCCAGCCTGAATTTATGCAAGTGCTACACCCGGCGTTGATCGGTTCGCCCGGCCACGACCATTGGCGTGCGCTTTGTGTTGCCGGGCCGGGTGGTGCCGCGGGCCTATTCAGCGTGGTCGTTGCACCCCGCTACAGTCAGGACCAGATTGATGCGTTTTGTAACGCACTTAAGCTCTTTAAAATAGGCTATAGCTGGGGTGGTCCGGTCAGCTTGGTCGTGCCCTATGAACTGGCCACCTTGCGCAGTAACTGGCCGGCTCATTTGAAACAAGGCACTTTGTTGCGGTTTTCAGTGGGTCTGGAAAACGCTGGCGATTTGCAAACGGATCTGGCGCAAGCGCTACAACTGGCGCTGACTTGAGGCAAACGCCCATGCGGCGTTTTGCAGCAACATAAATTGCGCCCGGCCTATCGAACACGGGTCGTGAAATGTTAAAGTGGTTCTAACAACATGAAAGCATACATTGGCAACACCGAATTACGGATACGAGAAGCGTCAGAAAGAACTGGCAAAGAAGAAGAAAAAAGAAGAGAAGCTCAAAAACAAAGCTGAGCGCAGGGTCGACGACGGCACGGAAGAGGGGGTGCCCGGCGTGGATGAAGCCATGGAATCATCACCCCCGGGGCCCGATCAGCCGCCTCAAGTCTGAGCTAACGGCCTCAAAACTTCAGTCAAGCCTCAACCAGTTCTTTTGCCAGAACCGCCATGGCTGCAAAGGTGTGGTCATGTGGTGCGATGGTTTTTGAGGTTTCAAACTGCGGAAAATTACGCCGCATGGACTGCAGGTAAGTCGGGTCGTAGTGCTGCGTCAGCAGAGCCTGCACTACGGGCTCGATCTCCCCGGCACGAACCGATGCCTGCCAGCCCTCCACCACCACTTTGCCCCGAAACTCTGTGAGCACCTGCAGACGCTCACAAAAGTGCTCGACATCACTCACAAAAAAGTCATAGTCTTCCATCAGCAGGGCGACCCGTTCGGTCGCTGGTAGCGATAGGTTCAGGCAACGACTGGCGCGCATGGCCTCGACCAGCGACGTGGGAACAGCCACATTGCCCACTTTTTTACTTTCACTTTCAATAAAGACCGGACGTGCGTGGTCCAGTTGCCGTAGTCTGTCCCAGACCAGCGTGTCAAAGCGTTTCTGGCTGGGTTGCGCCACACCGGGGATGGCGCCCAGCACTGAACTGCGGTGGTTGGCCAGTGCTTCTAGGTCAATCACCTGTGCGCCTTGGGCTGACAAAGCCTGCAGCAGCCGAGTTTTACCTGAGCCGGTAGGGCCGCAAATCACATGCAAGTCAAGACTTTTAACCCAGTGTGGAATGTCCTGCACCACCGCCGCCCGAAAGGCTTTATAGCCGCCTTCGACCAGCGTGACACGAAAGCCGATCTGCGACAGGATTAAAGACAGCGCACCGCTGCGCTGACCGCCGCGCCAGCAATAGGTCAGGGGTTTCCAGTGTTTGGGTTTGTCCATGACGGCTTGCTCAATATGGCTGGCAATATTGCGTGCCGCAATCGCGGCACCGCGTTTTTTGGCTTCAAAGGCGTTGACCTGTTTGTACAGGGTGCCGATGTCATGGCGCTCCTCATTGTTGAGAGTCGGCCAGTTGACAGCCCCAGGGACATGGTCCTCATGGTGCTCGCTTTCGCTGCGGGCGTCGATCAGCGTATCAAACGCATGGAGTTGCCGGATCAGTTCGGTGGCGGGAATGGTGGTCAGGCTCATTTCAATTGTTTTTGCAATTCCGGCCAGACGTTGGCCAGCAGGGTGGGGTGGGCGATTGCTTTGGGGTGAATGCGGTCGGCTTGAAACAGTCGGGTGATGTCCGCTTCGGCATCGGCGGTATCGGCCACGCCCTTGAGCAGGAACGGCACCAAGCCAGCTTGGTGCGCTTTGGCGACATCGCCGAACAGGGCGGCAAAGCGGGAGCCGTAGTCCTGTCCATAGTTAGGGGGCACCTGCATGCCGAGCAGCAAGACCTTGGCGCCAGCTTTTTGTGCTGTCTGGGTCATTTGTTGCAAGTTGTCTTCCGTCAGCTGCAGCGACAGGCCGCGCAGGGCGTCGTTAGCACCGAGCTCGATGATGACATGCGTGGGTTGGTGCTGTGTCAGCAAAGCCGCTAGGCGCGAACGACCGCCGGCCGTGGTGTCACCACTGATGCTGGCGTTGACCACGGTAGCCGTTATTTTTTCGGCCTGCAGTCTTTTTTCAAGCAGGGCAACCCATCCGCTGCCACGGGGCAGTCCATATTCCGCACTCAGGGAGTCACCCAGCACCAAAATGATGGGGCTGGCGGAGGCCAGGCTGACGGCATCGGCCAGGGGGGATATCCCCACAAGAGCAGCCAGAAAACCGGCCGCGATAAAGTGACGTCGATACAAGTTGTTTAGATACAAAGAAAGCCTCATGTCAGATTCAATTATTTCCGTTGAGCATATTTTCAAATCGGTGACGGATTCAACCGGCACACTCGATATTTTGCGCGATATTGATTTCGTACTGAATGTGAAGGAAACAGTTGCGATTGTCGGCGCCTCCGGCTCCGGAAAAAGCACGCTGCTGTCGATCATTGCTGGGCTCGATACCCCCACCCGGGGTGCCGTGCGACTGGCCGGCCAGGATCTGTTTGCTATGAACGAAGATGAGCGTGCTGCCTTGCGCGCCCAAAAAGTGGGTTTTGTGTTCCAGAGCTTTCAGTTGCTCGGCAACCTCACCGCTCTTGAAAATGTGATGCTACCGCTGGAACTCAGTGGCCGCCGCGATGCCCGCCAGGCCGCCACCGAGATGCTGGCCCGGGTTGGCCTGTCGGCACGTTTGGGACATTACCCCAAGGTCCTCAGCGGCGGCGAGCAGCAGCGGGTAGCGCTAGCGCGTGCCTTTGTGGTCAAGCCGGCGGTGTTGCTGGCGGACGAGCCTACGGGTAGCCTCGACTTCGCCACCGGGGACAAAGTGATGGAGCTGATGTTTGATCTGAACCGTGAACAAGGCACCACCTTGGTGTTGGTGACCCATGACCGCGGTATCGCAGCCCGTTGCTCCCGCTACATCACGATTGAGGCTGGGCAGGTGCTGGAGACCGCGGTCGACGTTTGACCGGGACTGGCCAGCCGCGATAATGTACGCATGTCTTCATCCAAAGTTTTATTCGGCTTTCATGCCGTCGGTGTCCGCCTCAAAACCGCACCCAAATCCGTTATCGAAATTTATTACGAACCGACCCGGCGCGATGCCCGGATGCGCCAGTTCATTGACAAGGCCAAGGACTACGGTGTTCGTCTCATCGAGTCCGATAGCGAGCGCCTCGCCAAGCTCTGTGGCGGTCACGGCCACCAGGGCGTGGCGGCCCGGGTGCAGGAACTGGTCCAGGTGCATTCTCTCGACGAGTTGCTTGAAAACCTGGAAGCTGTGCAAGCCGACAAGCCACTGGCCGTGCGCGAGTTGCCGCTGATTCTGGTGCTTGACGGTGTCACCGATCCACACAATCTGGGGGCCTGCCTGCGGGTAGCCGATGGCGCCGGCGTGCATGCGGTGATTGCGCCCAAAGACAATGCCGCCGGCATTAACGCCACAGTCGCCAAGGTGGCCAGTGGTGCGGCAGAAACCGTGCCGTATTTCATGGTCACTAACCTGGCGCGCACCTTGAATGAACTCAAGGAGCGTAATATTTGGGTGATTGGTACCAGCGATGTGGCGCCTAAAACTATTTACCAAGCCGATCTCAAGGGCCCGGTAGCCTTGGTTTTGGGTGCCGAGGGCGATGGCATGCGCCAGTTGACAGCCAAGACCTGCGACGAACTGGTTAGCATTCCTATGCGGGGTGCGGTCGAGAGTTTGAATGTGTCCGTGGCCAGCGGTATTTGTCTGTACGAAGCAGTGCGTCAGCGTAGCTGATGAGTTAGGCTATTTTTCAGTTTTTTATAAAGGCACACCTATGGCGATTGGTTTAATGACGGTACTTAAGATCATTCCCTGGGTCGATGTCATCCGTAACGCGCCGGTGGTTGCTGATGGCGCTAAAAAGCTATGGAGTACGGTAGGGAAAAAAACACCGCTCCAGGAGATGCCCGAGAGCCGCCAGTCGTCTTCACCGACGACCGAGCCGCAGGCCATCGGCATGCTGCAGGCACGACTCACGGCGATGGAGGCGACAACGTCCGAACTGCACCAGCAGATGCTGGCATCTTCGGCCCTCATCACCTCGCTGGCCGAGCAAAATAGCGAGTTGATCAAGCGGGTTGAAGCGAATCGCGTGCGGGTGCTCTGGCTGTCCCTTGTGACCTTGGTCTCAGGTGCGTTGGCGGTTGCCAGTCTGTTGGCCTGACAGCGCTTTTAAACTCAGCCCAGCCAGCCTAACAGACCGCCGGCGCCCAGTAGCCAAAGCAAATGCAGGCGGGTGCGTCACACCAGCAGCGTGCTGATGGTGGTGACCAGCCACAGCGGCCAGTGCGGTGCCAAGCTGCCACGGTTAGTTGCCAAGATCCAGCCTGTGGCGATCAGCAAGGCAATCATGATTGGGGTTATGGCCTGTTTGATGGCCCGAACCGCTCGTCGTTCCCGGTTACGGTGACCCCAGCGGGCGGCAACATAGGTTGGTGTGGTGCTGGGCAGCATGATGCCGCCCAGCATGGTCAGGGTAACCCCCAGCAAACCATAAGCCCAAGCCATTGACCCGGCGCCTATGCCCGCTGCGGCGTTAAGCTCCACATTCCAGTCCAGCAGCGCAATAAATAATACGTTCGGTCCGGGTGCCGCCTGAGCCAGTGCGATGGAAGCGATGAATTGCGAATCGCTGAGCCAATGCTGCTGGTCCACCAGGTAGCGGTGCATGTCGGGCACCGTCGCGAAGGCGCCGCCGATCGCCAGCAGCGACAAGGACATGAAGTGTGTCAGCAAGGCCAGCCAGTCGCTGACGGTCAGGTTCATTCTCATAGGTTAGTTGTGACCTCGCGTGTCCGTCCTAGTTGCCGATAGGCCCAAAGGCAGGCCAGCCCGCCCAGGCTCAGCAGCACCCACACCAAAGGGATACGCAGCAGGGCAATCGCCACAAAAGTAAGCCCTCATCAGTGACCCGCAGACCGGCCTGCCCATCGGGTTGTTCTTCGAGGCGCGGGCGAGCTTGAGTCCGGTGGCAGCAATCAGGCTGGCGGCCACCGCGCTCATGCCGCGCAGCGCGCCCTGCACTCCAAGTGCATCGGCAATGCCGGCAAAGGCAATCGCCAGGACCAGCGCCAGCGGCATTGGAAAAGTCGGTATGCTGGCGAGTGCGACCGAGGCGCCCCGCAGGCCGAAGTAGCGGTCGCCAATCATCAGCGAGAGATTGACCACATTGGGGCCGGGTAAGACTTGGGCCGCGGCCCAGTCTTCAATAAACTCATTGCGTGTCAACCTGTGTTTTT
>JBLHZH010000188.1:0-5424 GCA_047629695.1 Rhodoferax sp. | reverse complement strand
TAAGGTGATCCTTAAAGCGGTTTTAGAAGAATAATATGCTCGACCTAATTCCTGATCTGACCCAACCTGCCGGTGGCGTTGATGCTGATGGCGTTCACGCTGCGGAGTGTGGCCTTTGACTTTCGGGTCAAGGCCAAAGCCGAGCACAAGCCCTTATGGGACCGGGCTTTTTACACCGGCTCGCTGCTGGCCGGTTGGTCACAGGGCGACATGCTGGGTGGCCTGATCACTGGTTTCAAGGACGAGCTGGCGAGCCATCTGTTCAGCGCACTGATTGGCCTGTGCCTAGTGGCGGCTTATTGCCTGCTGGGTGCCGGCTGGTTGATCATGAAAACTGAAGGTCTGCTGCACCTGAATTGGCTACACAGCGTTGGCCTACCGTGTGCTCTGGGGTGAGTCGACCGCGCTGAAATACTGAGGCGTGTGGTGCAGAGATGAAGAGGAGTCACAGGCCGTGACAGAACCGATAATCTGCTCCAATGAATCTTGTCCTGATCAACTCTCCTACCCTCACTCGTCTTTTGATATTTCCTGATACTCTCTCCGGGCGGTGGCACCATGGCTGAGCCAGTTGCCCCGCCATTGTTGCAAGTCAGAGAGGACGAGGTTGACATTTCGGCCATTCGCGCCCAGGGGGCGGGTGGGCAAAACGTCAACAAAGTCTCCAGTGCGATTCATTTGCGGTTTGACATTGGCGCCTCCTCGCTGCCGGACGACGTGAAGGAGCGCTTGCTGGCCCTGTCCGACAGTCGCATCACCAAAGCCGGCGTGCTGGTGCTTAAGGCACAGCAGCATCGCACTCAAGAGATGAACCGGCTGGATGCTTTTATCCGTCTGCATGAACTGGTTAACAGTGTGGGGCGACCGCCCCGGATACGCCGACCGACCAAACCCAGTTATGGGTCCAAACAACGACTTCGGGCGGCCAAGTCCCAGCGTTCCGAGACCAAAACATCGCGCGGACGGGTGACCGAATAAGGACCCGATTTACTTTGCCAGCTGGAGAGTGGTGACGATCAGTTGTTTGTTTTCACTGATGGCGACGAACAAGACCTTGTCGCCGACCTTGACCGTGTCCAGCAAAGCCGGATCCCGCACCACAAAGACCATCGTCATCGGTGGCATCTCCAGGTTTTTGAGTTCGCCGTGGCGCAGGGTAATTTTGCCGTTCTCTTTGTCAATCCGGCGCACTTCACCCTCGCTCATGGCGCTGGCCTGGACGCTTTCAGACGGGCTGTCAGCGATCGGGGTTTGCGCCAGACTTTTGAGGGGCAAGGCCACGCTCAGGGTTAAGGCGCAAAGGGACAATAATGTTTTAAATGTGGGCATGTTCTTTTGATATGCGTGGATCGTTGGGCCGCTGCTGCTGGTTAGCGGCTGACGCTGACCTGACCTTTCATGCCCGCCTCAAAGTGACCGACATGCAGGCAGGCAAAGTCGACCTTGCCGGCGCGGGTGAAGTGCCAGATGACCTCGCCTTTTTCACCGGGTGCCAGCGACACTTTGTTGGGTTCGTCATGTTCCATGTCCGGAAACTTCTTCATCATTTCGTAATGTGCAGCAAGCTCCTGTGGGGTCCCGAGGCTGAATTCATGCTTGAGCAGTCCGTCATTGCTGACCACAAAACGGATGGTTTCGCCGCGCTTGACCTGGATGTCGGACAGTGAAAAACGCATGTCATCCCGCATGCTGACGTTGAGGGTACGGCTGACCTTGTCAGCAACGCCAGGCTGGCCGATGACCGTATCCGTAGCGTCGTGACCGTGACCGTGGCCACCGGCGTGTGCCCCTGCGGCCAGCGCCGGGACTGATACCGATAAGGCGAGTAAAAGACCCAGGCCCAGAGATTGAATTGATTTGCGTTTGATGAGTTTCATGGTTGATTTGTATTTGAAATAAAGGGATATCCGGCCTCAATGGCCAGCGTGTGACTTCGGTTTTTGCGCCTGACCGACGGTGTCGGGCACATTCTTGTTTGCCGCGGTAGTTGCCGGCGCCGGGCGGGTCGGCTCTGTCATCTGGCCGGTGTACTCATAGGGCTGGGTGCCTGGCGGGTGCTTGAACCAGCCGGGGTTGCTGTAGTCGCCCGGTGGCTGGTCCTTGCGAACCTTGAGCACCGTGAACATGCCGCCCATCTCCAGCGAGCCGTACTGACCGGCGCCGGTCATCATGGGGGCGGTGTTGTCGGGCAGCATCATCTGCATCTCACCCATATCAGCCATGCCACGCTCGCCCATCAGCATGTAGTCGGGCACCACTTTCTGGATTTTTCCGATCAAGCCGCGATGATCCAGACCGATCATGGTGGGCACATCATGGCCCATGGCGTTCATGGTGTGGTGGCTTTTGTGGCAGTGCAGGGCCCAGTCGCCTACTTCGTCGGCCACCAACTCAATTTGCCGCATCTGTCCGACCGCTACATCGGCGGTGACCTCGTACCAGCGCGTGGACGGGGGGGTGGGGCCGCCATCGGTGCCGGTCACTAGAAACTCATGACCATGCAGATGGATCGGGTGGTTGGTCATGGTGAGGTTGCCCACGCGTATCCGGACGCGGTCGTTCTGGCGCACATTCAAGGTGTCGATCGCCGGAAAGACGCGGCTGTTCATGGACCAGATGTTGAAGTCCAGCATGGTGTTGATTTTGGGGGTCTTGCTCCCTGGTGCCACATCAAAGGCGTTCAGCATAATGCAGAAATCCCGGTCCACCTCACTGATGTGGGGGTGTGTGGTTTTGGGGTGGGTCACCCACATCCCCATCATGCCCATGGCCATTTGCACCATTTCATCGGCATGCGGGTGGTACATGAAAGTGCCCGGGCGGCGTGCCTCGAACTCATACACATAGGTCTTGCCGACTGGAATGGCGGGCTGTGTCAAACCGCTGACGCCGTCCATGCCGTTGGGCAGACGCTGGCCATGCCAGTGCACGCTGGTGTGCTCGGGCAGGTGGTTGGTGACGAAGATACGCAGCTTGTCGCCTTCCACCACTTCAATCGTGGGGCCGGGGCTCTGGCCGTTGTAACCCCACATATTGACCTTGAAGCCCGGTGATACCTCGCGTACGACGGGTTCCGCAACCAGATGGAACTCCTTAACGCCATTGTTCATGCGCCAGGGCAGGGTCCAGCCGTTCAGGGTAACCACCGGGTTGTAGGGCCGGCCGGTGGTCGGAACCAACGGCGGGGCGGTGGCAACCGAGGTCTGGATGACCGGCTCTGGCAGTCCGGCCAGGGCGGAACGGGCCACGGCCAGACCTGCGACCGAGGCGGCTGCCCCGGCAAAAAATTGTCGACGTGAGTTGAGGTTCATATTCATTCCTATTAGTGCGCCGCGGGGGCCGCCGTTTCGCCTCCTCCGCCCAGTGAGAAAAAATTGTCCGGTGTGCCGCCTTGCAGCACCCATTGCAGGTCGCTTTCAGCCATCCAGAAATCGCGCTGGGCGCCTATAACATCGATCTCAGCCTGAGACTGCTTGCGCTTTTCGTCCAACAGATCCCAAACACTCTTGAGCATGCCGTTGTAGTAAAGCACGGTTTCCTCACTGATGAAATCGCGCACTTTCAGCACGTCGCGGTTGGCCTGAACTAAGGCGTGACTGGCCTCATAGGCCGCCTGTGCCAGGTCGGCGTTGGCTTGATTGCGCACCTGCTCGGCACGCGGCAGCTGGGACTGAAGTGCCAAAGCCCGTTGCTGCAATTCGCCCGCTGACATGATTTGTTCGGGCGCCTGCGGCAACTTGTCCGGCAGTTGCACACGGGCGTAGACGCCCCGCAGCCCCAGGGTGTTGATCAAGTTGGCTTGCGCCTGACTGGCAGCGTACTGGGCCCGGTGCAGGCTCATCACAGCGGAGGACTGGGCCAGCTGCACCTGAGTTTGCTGCAATCGGCTCCAGTTGCCCACGCTCACCATGCGGCGGCCGAGTTCACGGGCGGCCTCGGTGGCGGCCAGGGCTGCACGGTACGGAGACAGGACCTGGCGAGAGGCGACGGCTTGCAGCCAGGCTTTGCGTGCCTGCGCGGCTACATCCAGCAGCTCGTTGATGTCTTCAACTTTTCGTTGCAAGTCGGGGTTCAGCTCGCTCCAGCGACCGGTCGCGACCTGAGTCACGGTGACTGGGCCGAGGCGGGACATCGTCTGTGCGAGGTCTGGGTGGGCGCGCCAGGCTTGGCGCACCACGTCCTCTAAACTCAGCAAGGGCAGGCCGGCGGGCGGCTGTTCCTGTGCTGTCGCGGGGGGTGGGTTGGCCTGCTCCCACTTGAGAACATCTGCATAACCACGCGGGTATTGGCCGACGATTTGGTTGGCGCTACGCCAGTCTTGTGGTGCGTCAGCGACCGGGGTTTGCGCAGCCAATACCAGCGGCAGTGAGGCTAGGCTGAGCAGCAGGGCTTGGCGAAAGGTTCGTGAATGACGATAAAGAATCACAGCTTTTGCTCCTTGTCGGTTTAATCCGAAAGAAATTATTGTGCTGTTTTGTCCCTGTCTAAAGGCTGTCGCTCGGATTACAAATTTGTCATCTTTGGTTTTGCCTGTTCACAACCGGGCAAACTCACGCCCAGGAGCACTGCCATGAAGATTCTTATTGTTGAAGACGAACCTAAAACCGGTGACTACCTGCGCCTGGGATTTCGCGAAGCCGGATTTGCCGTCGAACTGGCCACTGACGGCCCGGCGGGTCTGCACTCGGCTCTGGAGGGCGATCACGACCTGCTGATTCTGGACGTGATGCTGCCCGGTCTGAATGGCTGGCAAGTGCTTGAGCGCCTGCGTGAGCAGGGGAGGCACATGCCGGTGCTGTTTCTAAGTGCCCGTGACCAGGTCGAAGACCGCGTCAAGGGCCTGGAACTGGGTGCCGATGACTACTTGGTCAAGCCGTTTTCCTTTGCCGAATTGCTGGCTCGCGTGCGCACCATTCTGCGGCGGGGTCGCAGCGGTCTGGAAACGACCCGGCTGCAGGTGGCTGACCTAGAATTAGATCTACTGCGCCGGCGCGTGACCCGGGCCGGCAAGCGCATCGAGTTGACGGCCAAGGAGTTCGGCCTGCTGGAGTTGCTGATGCGCCGACAGGGCGAGGTGCTACCACGCTCCCTGATTGCCTCCCAGGTTTGGGACATGAACTTTGACAGCGACACCAATGTGATCGAGGTTGCGATACGGCGTCTGCGTGTCAAGATTGACGATAATTTCGAGCCCAGTCTAATTCAGACCGTGCGCGGCATGGGCTACGTGCTGGAACTGCCGCAGGACAAATAATGTTGCGCCGCTTTTCTCTGACAACCCGTCTGACAGTTCTGTACGCTCTGGTGTCGGCTTCGGTTTTGCTGGGCATGGCCACCATCATCTCGATGGCTGTGGAGCGGCACTTTATTGAACTCGACCAGGCTACGTTAGGTGACAAAATTCATCTGGTGCAGGATCTGGTC
>JBLHZH010000187.1:0-5441 GCA_047629695.1 Rhodoferax sp. | reverse complement strand
CTCTCGAATGCCTCGGCGGATCATGGCATGGTCGTCACAAAGAATAACGCGGATCATCTCAATCGTCTCTCTCGGGTTGGTCACTGCCCGCTGCCGATAACGGTATCGAGAGAATGATGGCGGTCCCCTTGCCTGGGTGCGAGCTGACGTCCAGCCAACCTCTGACGGTCTTGGCGCGCTCGTGCAATCCGCGCAAACCAAATGAGGTCGGCTTCCCCAGTTCGGCTGGGGCGATGCCTTTGCCGTTGTCTTTAACCTCAAGTGTCAGCACTTCGTGGGCGTCAGAGAGGTCGATGGTGACTTGTGTGCAATGGGCATGTTTTGCAATATTGGTCAAGGCTTCTTGGGCAGTTCGGTAGGCGACCAACTGAATTCCCATCGGCAGGTTGTCTTGTTTGATTGAGCCCTGCAAGCTGGTGTCGATACCGGTGCGTTGTTTGAATCCGCTGGCCAGCCACTGCACCGCCGCCACCAGGCCCTGGTCCATAATGGCGGGGCGCAGATTCATCATGATGCGCTGACTGGCCTCCAGTGCATGCTGGAGCATCTCGCTGGCAGCGCGAATGTGCTCGAGAATTTGAGGGTCGGTGGTGTGTCGGTTGACCCACAAAATATCGAACTTGACGGCAGCCAAGGAGCCGCCAATGTCATCGTGAATTTCTCGCGCAATGGCGGCCCGCTCTTGTTCGATGGTTGATTGCAAGTGCTCTGAAAAGTCGGCCAGCCGTTTTTGCGAAGCACTGAGCTCACGGTCTGCCAGTTCTTTGGCTTGCCGGATGGCATGCACCTCAATGGCGCGCCGGATGACCTGTGCCAGCTTGCCTAGATCCTCTTTGGCCAAGTAGTCACTGATACCCGTTTTAATGGCCGCTACGGCCGCCGGCTCGCCAATGGCCCCGGACAACAAGATGAAGGGCGGGGGTTTGCCTTGTTGCTGCAGAACACGCCAAGCATCCAGTGCGGTAAAGCCGGGAAGTCGGTAGTCTGCCAAGATGACATCAAAGTGGCCAGTCTGAGACTGCTGCGTGAAGGCCGCCAGTGTTTCCACGCGCTCCAGCAGGCAGGTCTCCCCCGATTTGTGTAGCGCCCGTCGCACCAAGTCATGATCAACAGCGGAATCTTCTAAATGAAGAATCCTCAGTGGGCGGGGAGGTGTATCGTCGTGCAGCATAGTGAACGCCACCATTGTCCATGATAGCGGCTGATCGAATATCTGATGGTACGCCGCTGGAACTGCCTTTCTCAATGAAAAAGCACTTTGCCGACTTTTTCCATTGGAGAGTGCGCAACATCAGCAAATAAGAACAGTCACGATCGAGTCAATAAAATGCGTTTATTATTCAGCAGGCTGGTACATTTTGCTAAATCGATGTCGTATCCTGCTACGCTCACGTTTTTTTAGGCGCTTATCCCGCACGATAATATCGTCGCTTAACCGGCTCTACGGTAAAACGATTGGAAATAAATATGCAATCGAATCACACAACATCGTCAATTCCCGTCGTGCAGTTGCCGGTCGTGTTGGTGGCTGACGTGCAGGATTCCCTGCTTGTCGTGGTTCATGATTTGAACAGGTTGGATAGTTTGCTGGCTCATACAATGACCAATTTGTTGGAGCGCTTCACTGTGGCCAGTGCCAATCTGGCAGATCCAGCTTTAGTGAATTCCGTTGAATTGAACGCGGTACGCAGCGCTTTGACGGCAGCTGTGACCGAGTTGCAATTTCAGGATATGGCTTCGCAATTGATTGCGCACACCTCCAAAATACTGCAGGGTTGTGCCTATCGGTTGGCAGCCGAGTCCATGGGGTCTGAAGATGGTGAGGCGGTGCCATTCGTAGAGAATGTGCCAGACCGGCCCAATCCGGTCACCCAGGATGAGATGGATGCAGGTTCCATAGAGCTTTTTTAAGCAGTCCCCCTTTTACCTATAACTAAATAGTCGGAGCTTCACATGGCTTTAATACTCGCTGTTGACGATTCGCCGTCCATGCGCAAGATGGTGTCGTTTACTTTAACCGGGGCTGGATACCAGGTCGTGGAAGCCGTGGACGGTGTGGATGCCTTTGAAAAGGCCCAGGCTCAGTCCTTTGATCTGGTGCTGACGGACCAGAATATGCCCCGGTTGGACGGACTGGGACTGACCCGCAAGTTGCGCGAGCACCCGCAGTTTAAAAATACGCCAATTTTGGTCCTGACCACCGAGTCAAGCGATCTCATGAAGCAGGCTGGGCGTGCAGCCGGTGCGACCGGCTGGCTGGTAAAGCCTTTTGACCCGGCCCGGTTGCTGGCAGTCATTAAAAAAGTCATCAATTAATTCGTCCAGAATCTATCCGGTGGATACGCGAAACTTAGGAGGTTGGTATGGCGGAAGCGCATCAAGAGAATAGTAGTTCGGGGGCTGACTTTGATCTGAGCCAGTTTTATCAAATTTTCTTTGAAGAGGCAGGAGAAAATATCGATCTGATGGAGCAGGTGTTGCTCACTTTAAATCTTGAGACGGCAGATGATGAAGAGCTGAATGGGATTTTCAGGTGTGCACATTCTGTCAAGGGGGGCGCAGCTACCTTTGGGTTTTCTGATGTAGCGGAGTTGACGCACCAGATGGAGTCTTTGCTGGACCGCTTGCGTCGCCATGAGTTGCAGCCCAATGCGACCATGGTTGATGTTTTGCTTGAGTCGGCTGATGCTGCGCGCGTACTGCTCGCACGGCATCAGGCCGGCGACACCGGTGAGTCACCTTCCAACGTTGATCTGGTGCGCCGCATTAGTCTGTTGGCGGCCGGTGAAGTGGCGACACCCGCGGCTGTGATGCTTGTTGTGCAGGCGCCGCTGCCGGTTGCGCCGATGGTGCGGCTGGTAGAGCATGTGTTGCCGGTCAGTCCGTCGGTTAAAACGACGCGTTCGCTGGAGGTTCGGATCGGGCCGCTGGAGCGTCCGGTAGAGGCCGACGCGATCAAGGAGTTGTTTCGTGACATTCCGAGTCTGGGCGTCATCAGCGTTTTGGCGAGTAGCCAGGCCGATACCCGTGTTTTCGCCATCGAGACGTCTTCTTCCGACGAGGATTTGCTGGATTTGTTTGCCTTTCACGTGGCACGGGAGCAAGTGCATATCAAGTGCCTTGATCCCGTCACGGAATCGCCCGAGGCGGCGTTTGACTACGGTTTTTTTGATCGTGTTGGTGACCTTCCCGAGGTCACGTCTTACGACGATGATCCGCCGCCAGGTGCACCGTTGGCGCCATTGCCTGGATTTGGTTTTTTTGAGGGGGCCCCCGGTGTGCCCAAGCTTGACGTCGCCATAGTGGAGGCTAAAGCAGCTACCCGACCTGTGGCCTTGCTGGCCCCCCCGGAGGCCGCAACGATTCGGGTTGCGATCAGCAAGGTGGACCAGTTGATCAATTTGGTGGGTGAGTTGGTCATCACCCAGGCCATGCTGGCACAAAACAGCCGGGCACTAGACAGCGCGCTCTACCCGCAGTTGTTGACCGGCTTGGCCGATCTGGACCGCAATACCCGCGATCTGCAGGAGTCTGTGATGTCTATCCGGATGATTCCGATGTCTGTCGTTTTTAGCCGCTTTCCGCGAATGTTGCGTGATCTGGCGGGCAAACTCGACAAAAAAGTTGATTTTGTGACGCAGGGTGAGTCCACCGAACTGGACAAAGGCCTGGTGGAGAAAATTACGGATCCGCTGACCCATTTGGTGCGCAACAGCTGTGACCATGGCATTGAAATGCCGGCAGATCGCGTGCGTGCCGGCAAGCCGGAGACCGGCACGATTACGCTGTCTGCGGTGCACCAAGGCGGCTCGATCGTGATTGAAGTACGTGATGATGGCCGTGGCCTGTCGCGTGAGAAGATTTTGTCAAAAGCCCGCGAGCGCGGCTTGGAGGTGTCCGACAACATGCCGGATGCCGAGGTTTGGATGCTGATTTTTGCACCGGGATTTTCCACGGCTGACGTGGTAACGGATGTCTCCGGCCGGGGCGTTGGCATGGATGTTGTCAAACGAAATATTGCCGCACTGAATGGCTCTGTTGAAATTGACTCCGCCGAGGGCTATGGCATGAAAGTGTCGATTCGACTGCCCCTCACCCTTGCCATCATGGACGGGATGTCGGTGGGGGTTGGCCATGAGGTTTATATTTTGCCGTTGTCCTCGGTTGTCGAGTCGTTCCAGGTGAAAGCGGATGCCGTCAGCACTGTGGGGCAGGGGGCGCAACTGGTCAAAGTGCGCGACGAGTATATGCCGGTGATCGAGCTCGAAAAGGTCTTCCAGGTGCCTCGTTTCGACTTTGAGAAATCCTGCGACATCATGGTCGTGGTGGAAGCCGATGGTAGTCGCGTGGCCTTGCTCGTTGACGAGTTACTGGGGCAGCAGCAAGTGGTGGTGAAGAATCTAGAGTCCAATTACCGCAAAGTCCCGAATATATCTGGTGCGACCATTCTTGGCGATGGCAAGGTGGCGCTCATTCTGGATACGGGTGCGTTGGTTCGCCGTTCGCGCCACTGATCTGAGACGTGAAGGAAAACATGATGGGTGCAATGGAAAAAATGGGTGATTCGGTGTTGGCCGGCGCCCGCGAGTATTTGACCTTTCGGCTTGACCAAGAGGAGTATGGCATTGATATCCTGAAGGTTCAGGAGATTCGCGGCTACGAGCCGCCGACGCGTATTGCCAATGCCCCGAATTTCATTAAAGGAGTGGTTAATTTGCGTGGCACGATTGTGCCGATTGTTGACATGCGCTTGAAGTTCAGCTGCTCAAAAGCCGAGTACAACGACTTCACGGTGGTGATTATTCTCAAGCTGAATCAGCGCATTGTGGGCATTGTGGTGGACTCGGTCAGTGATGTGATGGAACTTTCTACAGACAGCGTAAAGTCTGCGCCAGATGTTGACAGTGTGATCGAACGTGGCGCTGTGCTGGGCTTGGGGTCTTTGGGCGACCGGATGTTGATTTTGCTGGACATTGAAAAACTTATGTCGGGCGCCGCTATGGCACTGGTGCCCGATGCTGACTAATTCCAGGCTTTCCAAGCCGTCTCGGCGGGAGCCTGTGCTGGCCGTTGGTGAGGCTGTGGTGGCGCGTGAATTTGCCTGGACGGATGCTGATTTTGACCGGGTGCAGGCTCTGATTTACCAGCGGGCGGGCATTAGTTTGCACGATGGTAAGCATGCCATGGTGTACAGCCGGTTGTCGCGGCGTCTGCGTGACACTGGGTACCAGAGCTTCAAAGACTACTTGGGCTGGCTTGAGACGCATGACGGTCCTGAGTGGCAGGAGTTTGTCAATGCCCTGACCACGAATCTAACCTCTTTTTTTCGTGAGCAGCACCACTTTGAAATTTTTGCCAGCCACCTAAAAACCAAATCAGCGACAGTGGCCTGGCGCGTCTGGTGCAACGCGGCTTCGACCGGCGAGGAACCTTACTCGATT
>JBLHZH010000186.1:0-5469 GCA_047629695.1 Rhodoferax sp. | reverse complement strand
CCAGCTGTTTATTGACGAGCTGGGTGGCCGTGCCGAAATGTCGGCGTTTATGACGCAGGCCGGTTTTGGCTACAAGATGTCAGCAGAAAAAGCCTACTCGACCGACTCCAACATGCTGGGCGCCACACACGAGGCCAAAGACCTGGAGTTTTTGAACCGCGGCATGAAGATCGTCAACCCAATCATGGGCGTGGCGTTCTGGAAAGAAGACGTTATCGTTAAAAACGAAGAGGTGACGGTGCGCTTTGAAGAGGGTCGCCCGGTCGCCCTGAATGGCGTCGACTTTCCTGATCTAGTGAGCCTGATGCTGGAGGCCAACCGCATTGGCGGTCGCCACGGCCTAGGCATGAGCGACCAGATCGAAAACCGCATCATCGAAGCCAAGAGCCGCGGCATTTATGAGGCCCCGGGACTGGCCCTGTTGTTTATCGCCTATGAGCGCCTGATGTCGGGCATCCACAACGAAGACACGATTGAACAATACCGCGACAGCGGCCGCAAACTCGGCCGCCTGCTGTATCAGGGCCGCTGGTTCGACCCCCAGGCCATCATGCTGCGCGAAGCGGCGCAACGCTGGGTGGCGCGTGCCGTCACCGGCGAAGTGACGCTGGAGCTGCGCCGCGGCAATGACTACTCGATTTTGAACACCGAGTCGCCCAACCTGACCTACGCACCAGAGCGTCTGAGCATGGAAAAAGTGGAGGACGCACCGTTCTCTCCGCTGGACCGCATTGGCCAACTGACCATGCGCAACCTGGACATCGTGGACACCCGGGCCAAGCTCGGCATTTACGCCCAGACCGGCCTGCTGTCACTGGGCGAAGACGGTGATTTTCTCAAGCTGGGTAACGACGAGAAAAAATGAGGGCCTGCGGGCAACATCAAAGTACTGCCTCGTCCCTGCGAGCGAAGCGCGGCAGCCCATGAACCCTGGGCTGCCACGGCCT
Source organism: Rhodoferax sp. (assembly GCA_047629695.1). Classification (GTDB taxonomy): domain Bacteria; phylum Pseudomonadota; class Gammaproteobacteria; order Burkholderiales; family Burkholderiaceae_C; genus Rhodoferax. The sequence continues at coordinate 4,522 of JBLHZH010000186.1, read as the reverse complement.
GCGGCCTCGCGGTGACAAGAAAATAGTGGTTAGCGTGAGCGACGTCGGATGCCCGGCAGCCCGGAGCCGGGCTGGCCCCGGGTCAGGTAATCGCGAGCAATCGGTTGGAGCGCTGCCGGCGTGATGCCCAGCGACTGCAGGCCGGGCAGCGTGCCAGTGGCCACGTTGTCGCGCTGCATAGAGTCGAGGTTGTCACGACTCATGAGTGGCTCGCCTGGGGCCAGCTCCATCAGGCGGGCCTGCAGGCGACCCATCCAGTCTGGCAAGGGAATTACCGGGCGGCCCCGTCCATTGCGAACACCGCTGAGTTGCGCTGACAACTGCACCAGTTCCTGCAGCGTAAAGATGTCTGGCCCACACACCTCGATGATTTGCGGCACATGGGCAAACGAGCCCGAGCGGCCCAGCGTCAGGCTGCACACTACGGCGGTGGCAACATCTTCCACCCAGACCGGCTGAAAGCGCGCATAGGCGCCCGCCAGCGGCATCACCGGTAACACCTTTTGCAACTTGGCAAACAGATTGAGAAACTTGTCTTCGGCGCCAAAGACCACACTGGGTCGCAATATGGTGAGGTCAAAGGCGGTGTCCAGACCCTGTCCGGCAGCGCGCAGCAAAACCGCCTCGCCCTGGCCTTTGCTGCGCAGGTACAAAGATGGCGCTGATTCTGGGTGCTGCCCGTCGGCACCCAGTGCGCTGACATGCACCACCTGCCTGACCTGAGCCGCCAGACAGGCGCGCGCCAGCTTTTCGGGCAGGACAACATGGGTCTGGTTAAAGGCTTCTTGACTGCCGTGCAGAATGGCAACCAGATTGACCACCGCATCCTGACCCGCCACGACACGCGTGAGCTCGGCTTCATCATGCACACTCATCTCCAGCACCGTCAGCAACGGCAAGTGCAGCAAATGCCGGGCACTGCTGCGGCGCCGGGTCGGTACGCTGACATGCCAGCCCTCGCGCACCAGTTTTTCACACACATGAGTCCCAACAAAGCCCGTACCGCCTAACACCAGTATTTTTTTCATAAGTTCCATTGTCCGAGATACACCCAACTCTAGGCTACTATAAATCAACTATTTACACCACCACTGGCTCGGGCTCCAGACGGATGCCAAAGCGCTCATAAACACTGGTCTGAATGGCCCGCGCCAGCGTCATCACCTCGCCCCCGGTAGCGCCGTCACCGGGGCCACCGCTGCCCCGGTTGACCAGCACCAGCGCCTGTTTTTCATAAACACCGGCCTGGCCAACCGACTTGCCACGCCAGCCGCAGGAGTCAATCAACCAGCCGGCAGCCAGTTTGACCGAGCCATCGGCCAGGCGGTAATACACCACCTTGGGGTCGCGGGCAATGATGTCAGCGCACTGCTCGGGCGTGACGGTCGGATTTTTAAAAAAACTGCCGGCATTGCCAATCACCTGTGGGTCCGGCAACTTGGCACGGCGAATCTCGCAGACCCAGTCAAAAATTTGTTGAGCGCTGGGCTCGGTACACTGGTACTCAACCATTTTTTTAGCGATATCGGCATAGCCCAGCACAGGTTTCCAAAGTTTAGGCAGGGCAAAACGCACGCGCAAGATCAGCGCACGGTCTTTCAGGCCGACGACAGGATGCGCGCCGGTCTGGCCCGACACGGTGCGCCCGCCATGCTTGAAAATGGAGTCACGGTAGCCAAAGGCACACTGTGCAGCATTCAACGTAAAGACCTGGCCGGTTTGCAGGTCAAGCGCATCCAGCGACTCAAACCGGTCTTGTAACTCCACCCCATAGGCGCCCACGTTTTGCACCGGCGAGGCGCCTACGCTACCCGGAATAAGTGCCATATTTTCCAGCCCCGGATAGCCTTGGGACAGCGTCCAGGCGACCCAGTCATGCCAGTCTTCACCGGCACCGGCCTCCAAAATGTGGGCTTTAGCAGTTTCACCCACCAGCCGACGTCCCATGATGTCAATCTTGAGCACCAGCGGTTTGACATCGCCGGTCAGCACAATATTGCTGCCGCCTCCCAGCACAAACTTGGGCGCGGCCCCCCATTCCGGGTGCGCCAGCAAGGCCTGCACGTCGGCTTCGCTGGTAATGCGCACCAGCGCATGGGCCTTGGCCACGATATGGAAGGTATTTAAAGCCTGAAGGGGAACGTTTTTCTCGACTAACATCTTAAGATTGTCGCACCGCAGCCCACCCGCTCTTTTTCAACTCACGCCTGACCCGGGACCGAAACCGGTGGCGTACAACAACACAGTAACCCTAACATGCCTTCATTTGATACGGTTTGCGACGCCAACATGGTTGACGTCAAACACGCAGTGGAAAACACCACCAAAGAAATTACCACCCGCTTCGACTTTAAGGGCACACCCGCCGCCATTGAACTCAAAGACAAAGAGATCACTCTGATCGGCGATGCTGACTTCCAGCTCACCCAAGTGCTTGAAATACTGCGCAACAAGCTCACCAAACGTAATGTGGATGTGCGCTTTCTGGACGAAGGCGATATACAAAAAATAGGCGGCGACAAGGTCAAGCAAGTGATCAAGGTGCGCAATGGCATCGAAACCGAAATGTCCAAGAAGATTCAGCGTCTGCTCAAGGACAGCAAACTCAAGGTGCAGGCCGCCATTCAGGAAGAAAAGGTCCGCGTTACCGGGACCAAGCGCGATGACCTGCAGGCCGCCATGGCCTTGATCAAAAAAGAAATTACCGATGTACCACTGACTTTCGACAATTTTCGCGACTGATCGCCCCGGCTGGGTGAGCGGCCTTTTAATATTTTGTGTATTAAGCCCTGCGCGGCGTCATGAAATCAGGGGCATCCCTGCATAGACACTGCGGGATGAAATCACATAATTAAAAGATGAAAAAAAGAGACTCGCAAGACCTCATTGGCGGACTTTTATTGGTCGCTTTGGGGTTGTTCTTCGCGGTGTACGCCCAGCGCTACACTTTTGGCACACTTTCACGCATGGGGCCGGGCTATTTTCCGGTCGCACTGGGGGCCGTACTGGCTATCCTGGGCGTGCTGGTGGCCTTGCCGGCCTGGTTTCGCTCCGGCTCACTGCCCTCGGTCAACTGGAAATCTTTTGTCATTGTCACCGCCAGTGTGATGCTGTTTGCCGCCACGCTGCAAACCCTGGGTATTCTCTTTGCCACCGCCATCACGGTTTTTTTGGCCTCTCTGGCTGACAACCAAATCACCTGGCGCGGCCGGGCCATTCTCTGCGTGGCTATTGCCGTCATTCTTTACCTGGTCTTCATTGCCGGGCTCAGCATGGTCTTACCGGTCTGGCCCTGGAGTGACTGACCGCGCTACCGCGACACAGGCTCCCACCCCTCCCCCACGTTAACAATATAACGCAGCCGCCCTTGGCCGGCTACAGACTCATTCCCCCCTGAGGAGACAATTATTTGGACACCATGACTGGCCTGATGCTGGGCCTGCAAACAGCGACTCAGCCCATGACGCTGCTATATTGCTTTATTGGCGTTTTTCTTGGCACCCTGATCGGTGTGCTGCCCGGCATTGGTGCGCTGGCAACGATCTCGTTGCTGCTGCCCGTGACTTACCATATTCCGCCCACCGAAGCCATCGTGATGCTAGCGGGGGTTTATTACGGCGCCAATTATGGCGGCTCCACAGCCGCCATTCTGCTGAATCTACCGGGCACGCCGGCCTCGGCCGTGGCTTGCCTGGACGGCTACCCGATGGCCAAGCAGGGGCGCGCCGGTGTGGCCCTGTTCATGACAACGATTGCGTCTTTTGTCGGCGCTATGCTCGGCATTCTGATGTTGATCCTGTTCATGCCCATGATTGGTGAGCTGGGGTTGAAGTTCGGCCCGGCCGAGTATTTTTCGATGATGATGTTGGGCCTAATTGCGGCCTCCACACTGGCCTCAGGCTCCCCTGCCAAAGGCATGGGCATGGTGGTGCTGGGCCTGCTGCTGGGCACGGTGGGCACCGATGTGAACTCGGGCGTGGCCCGCTTTCACTTTGACATCATCGAACTGACCGACGGCATCAACCTGGTGGCCCTGGCCATGGGCGTATTTGGCCTCTCGGAGGTGATAGCCAGCATTAACAAAATCACCACATCGCAGGTCAAAGAGGAAATCACCCTGCGCAACATGGTGCCGACGCGCCAGGAGTTCAGGGACTCCATTCTGCCGATGCTGCGTGGCACCGGCATCGGCAGCTTTTTTGGCGCCCTGCCGGGTACCGGCCCGTCCATCGCCTCCTTCATGGCCTACGCGGTCGAAAAGAAAGTGGCCAAAGACCCGAGCCGGTTTGGCCATGGCGCCATTGAAGGCGTGACCTCCCCCGAGGCGGCCAACAATGCCGCCGCCCAGACCTCATTTGCACCGACCCTGACCCTTGGCATTCCGGGCGATGCCACGATGGCACTGATGCTGGGCGCCTTGATGATTCACGGCATCCAACCGGGTCCGATGATGATCACCGAGCAGCCTGAAGTGTTCTGGGGTCTGATTGTGAGTTTTGGCGTCGGTAATCTCATGCTGATG
>JBLHZH010000185.1:0-5470 GCA_047629695.1 Rhodoferax sp. | reverse complement strand
CTGATACGGGCGGTCTGACTGCCCTCGCGGGTGGCCAGGTACTGGGCCAGGGCTTGCTCTTTGAGGCTGGCAACGCGGCCAAAAAAGTCTATCTCGTAGGCGGTGACCAATAGACCGGCACTGTAAACGCTGGTGATACCGCCGTTGGCATTGGGTGTGCGCGAGCCGGATGCAGCGGCATTCACGGTCGGAAACTGATCTGCCCGGCGGATGCCCAGTTGAGCGCGGGCCAGTTCAATGTTGAGTACCGCTACCCGCAGGTCACGGTTGTTTGCCAGTGCCACGTCAATCAGGGCGGTCAGCGAGGCGTCACCAAAATAGCTTTGCCAGGCCAGTTTGGCAGCGGGCGTGGCCCCGGCTGTTGTCGGGGTGTCGGTCGGCCATTGGGTGGACACCGGCGCGGCCGGGCGTTCATAGGTAGGGATCAGGCTGCAACCGGCCAGCAACAGGGCGGCGACCAGCGGGAGCAGCATAGGTAGGCACTTATTTTTCATGGGGAGTATCTCCAGACTGGTGGCTGTGTGAGGCGTTAAATTTTTGTTGCCGCTCGCTACCTTTGAAGAAGCTGCGCACCAGCACAAAGAAGATAGGTACAAATACAACCGCCAGCACCGTGCCGGTCAGCATGCCGCCGATCACGCCGGTGCCAATCGCCCGTTGGCTGGCAGAGCCGGCGCCACCGGCCAGCGCCAGTGGCAACACGCCTAGCGTGAACGCCATGGAGGTCATGATGATGGGGCGAAAGCGCATGCGGGCGGCGCCCAGTGCCGATTCGATCACGCCCTTGCCTTGGGCTTGCAGGTCTTTGGCAAACTCGATGATCAAAATTGCGTTCTTGGCCGATAGACCGATGATGGTAATTAAGCCGACCTGAAAGTAGACGTCGTTCGAGTAATCACGCAATAGGGTGGCCAGCAGCACGCCCAGCACACCCAGCGGAATCACCAGGATGACTGAGAACGGAATGGTCCAGCTCTCATACAGGGCAGCCAGACACAGAAACACCGCCAAAATGGCAAAGCCATAAACGATCAGTGCTTGCGAGCCGGCCAGTTTTTCTTCACGCGACTGGCCGGTCCATTCAAAGCCGAAGCCCTGCGGCAGTTGGTTCGCTAGTCGTTCCATTTCAATCAGGGCCGCACCGGTGCTGTAGCCGGACGCGGCGTTGCCGCTGATGCGCATCGACGGGTAGCCGTTGTAGCGCACCGTTTGCATGGCGCCGGTGATCCAGCTGGTGGTGACAAAGGCAGACAAAGGCACGGCCTGGCCTTTGCCATTGATGACACTGAGCTTGAGCAGGTCGTCGGGCTGCATACGGGCGGGCGCGTCGGCCTGCACCACAACCCGTTGCATGCGTCCATTGCTCGGAAAGTCATTGGCATAGCTGGAGCCCAGGGCGGTTGAAATGGTGCTGTTGATGGCATCAAAACCAATGCCCAGCGCACTCGCCTTATCACGGTCAATGTCGAGCTGCAGTTGCGGTGCGTCTTCCAGACCGTCGGGTCGGACTTGGGTCAGCACCGGGCTCTGGGCTGCCATGCCGAGCAACTGGCCACGGGCGGCCAGTAGTGCGTTGTGGCCCAGACCGACGCGGTCCTGCAGGCGAAAGTTAAATCCGGTCGATGAGCCCAGTTCGGGAATCGGCGGCGGGCTTAAGGGGAGCACAAACGCATCGCGAATGCCGGATAGTGCGCCAAAAGCACGGCCTGCCAGGCTGGCGGCGGAGCTGCCGGGAGCGGTGCGCTCAGACCAGTCCTTGAGTGTGACAAAGCCAAGTGCCGCATTCTGGCCCTGACCCGAGAAGCTGAAGCCCAGCACGCTGACCATGCCCTGTACCTCGGGCTGCTTTAGCATGAAACCTTCGACCTGCTGCATTACGTTCAGAGTACGTTCTTGGGTCGCGCCAGGCGGCAGCTGCACGTTTACCAGCATGGTGCCCTGGTCTTCGTTGGGCAGAAAGGAGGTTGGCAGACGTTGATAAATCACCACCACAGCCCCCACGATGGCAACATAAATCACCATGTAGCGGGCAGCGCGTGGCAGCATCGCAGCGACGCCTTTTTCATAGTTTTTGGTAGTGCGTGAAAAGCCCCGATTGAACCAGCCGAAGAAGCCTTTCTTCTCATGTTGATGGCCGGCTGCCACGGGTTTCAGCAAGGCCGCGCACAGAGCCGGTGTGAGCGATAGGGCCAGAAAGCCGGAAAAGGCGATCGATACGCCCATGACGGCAGCAAACTGGCGGTAAATATTGCCCACGGCGCCGCTGAAAAAGGCCAGCGGCACAAAGACGGAGATCAGCACCACGGTCACACCAATGATGGCGCCCGAGATTTGGCCCATGGCTTTGCGCGTTGCTTCCAGTGGGCCCAAACCTTCCTCGCTCATGATGCGTTCGACGTTTTCGACCACCACAATCGCATCATCGACCACGATGCCGACGACCAGCACCATGCCAAACATGGTCAACACGTTGATGGAGAAGCCCAGTGCCAGCAGCGAGGCAAAAGTGCCCAACAGCGCCACCGGCACCACGATGGTCGGGATGACGGTATAGCGCCAGTTCTGCAGGAACAAGAACATGACTAGGAACACCAGCACAATCGCTTCGACCAGCGTAAAGGCGACCTGTTTGATGGATATAGCAATAAATTTGGAGCTGTCGTATGGAATCGACCAGGTCATGCCTTTTGGAAAGAAACGCTCCAGTTCGGTCATTTTGGCGCGCACATCCTTGGCAGCTTCGAGCGCATTGCCACCCGGCGAGAGTTGGACGCCGATGCCTGTGGACGGCACACCGTTGAGGCGCGCCGAGGTGGCGTAGGTCTGGGCTCCTAATTCAATTCGTGCCACGTCTTTGAGACGCACGGTGGAGCCGTCCGCATTGGCACGCAGCACCACGTTACCAAACTGTTCAGCATCAGCCAATTGGCCGTTGACCACCACCGTAGCGGTAATGCCCTGGCCCGCGACGTTGGGCAGGCTACCTATTTCACCGGCCGATACCTGCACGTTCTGGGCGCGGATGGCGGCCGTTACCTCGGCTGCAGAGAGGTTGAAGCCCAGTAGCTTGTTCGGCTCAATCCAGACGCGCATGGCACGCTCGGTGCCAAACAACTGGACCAGACCGATTCCTTTGACGCGCTGCAATTCAGGTACTACGTTGCGGGCGGCGTAATCGCCCAGCGCCACTGGGTTCCAGTCCGGGTCGTCTGAGGACAAAATGGTAAAGAGCAGGAAGTTACTTCTTGACTTGTCAACGCGTACGCCCTGCTGCGTCACCACCGAGGGCAGACGTGGCGTCGCCCGCGACAAGCGGTTTTGCACATCGACTTGGGCCAGATCGGCATTGCTGCCAGCCTCAAAGCTCAAGGTGATGGTGCCGGTGCCGTTGGCTTGCGCAACCGATTCCATATAGATCAGGCCGGGCGAGCCGTTCATCTCGCGTTCGATCACGGCCAGTACACTGTCCTCCAGTGTCTGAGCGGAGGCGCCGGGGTAGGCGACGCTGATCACAATCGCCGGTGGTGCCACCGGCGGATACTGGGCAATCGGAAGTTGGGTAATGGCCGTCAGGCCCATGCCCATGATGAAGAGTGCAATAACCCATGCAAAGATGGGTCGTTCAATAAAAAATTTCGCCATGACGTCGCTTCCTTAACGCGCGGCGCTGGCCGCAGCAGAGGCCGGGGCCACCGGGGTGGACGCTGCAGCAGCGGGTTGACTGCCAGGCGCCAGCCAGGGCACGGGCTTGACCGGCGCGTTACCGCGCAATTTTTGGAACCCGTCCACCATCACTTGTTCGCCGGTTTCAAGGCCACTCAAAATAACCCATTTGCCGTTTTGCTGGGTGCCGACTTCCACTTTGCGCGGACTGACCTTGCCGTCTTGCGCGACCACCATGACGGTGTCACCCTGGGGCGAGCGGGTTACCGCTTGTTGTGGCAAGGTGATGGCGTCGCTGATTTGGGCCTGTTCCAGTCGCACCCGCACATACAGGCCGGGCAACAGAATGCCGTTGGGATTGGGGACCTCGGCGCGCAGGGTGATCTGGCCGGTGGCGGCGTCAACCGTCAGGTCCGAGAACAACAATTTACCAGGCATTGCATATTCGTTGCCGTCCCCCAGCAACACGCGCACGACGGTGGCTTCGCTACCCGCAGCGCCTTTGACTTGGCTGTCCTGAGCCGCCCGGCGCAGCTTCATGACTTCGGCGGCGGATTGCATAAAGTTCACATACATCGGATTAATCTGCTGAATGACGGCGAGTTGGGTGGCCTCAACCTGACTGACCAGTGCACCTTCGGTGACTAGCGAGCGGCCGATGCGACCGGCGATCGGGGCGGTGACGCGGGCGTAGTCTAGGCTGATGCGGGCGGTCTGAACCGCGGCCTTGCCAACCGCCACATCAGCCAGTGCCTGTTGTTGCGCCGCCTGAGCGCTGACATATTCTTGCTGACTGATGGCCTTGGCTGCGGCGAGGGGCTTGTAGCGCTCTGCCAGGGCGGCTGCCTGCGTTAGGTTGGCTTGGGCTTTGGTTAGACCCGCCTGGGCGCTGTCAAAAGTGGCCTTGTAGGGGCTGGCATCGATCTTGAACAAGGCCTGACCAGCCTTCACATCACTGCCTTCACTAAACAGTCGTTTTTGCAAAATGCCGGTGGCACGGGCGCGCACTTGCGCTACCCGTGAGGCCTCCAGACGGCCTGGGAGTTCGTTAATCAGGCCGACGTCGCCCATGGTGACGGTTACCACACCCACTTCAGCGGGCGGCGGTGCGCTCTTCGCCGGTGCCGTGTTACTCGGTCCGCAGCCCGCCAGCAGGGCAGCGAGACTCAGCGCGCTCAGGGTCAAGCCATAGCGCAAAGATGACCCTTGGGCTGTGGTAGGGACGGACGGGCATCGGACGCTGCGGTTTGACATGGTGTTTTCCAAAATGAAGGCGTAAAAATCTAGTTTCAGCGCGGAATTGAAAATAATAATAAATTCGGAGTATACATACAGTCATGAATGTATGAAAATACTGAGAATTAATTCATAACTTTAACAAAAAAGGCTGTCATGGTTCGTCGCACCAAGGAGGAGGCTCTTGCCACCCGCCATCGCTTGCTGGACGCTGCTGAGCATGTATTTTCTGAAAAAGGTGTGTCACGCACCTGTTTGCAGGATATTGCGCAAGCTGCGGGCGCCACACGTGGGGCTATTTACTGGCATTTTAAAAACAAGGCTGATTTGTTCAACGCCATGATGGCACGCACCACCTTGCCCATGGAGGAGGCGTTGCACCAGATTGGGGATGATACCGAGCAGGATTCGCTGGATGGCTTGCGGCGGGCGATTGCTGGCATGATGCAAAAGATTGCCACAGACGAGCGGACCCGCCGTGTTTTTGAGGTCGCCACACTCAAGGTTGAGTATGTCGATGAGCTGCTGGAGGTGAAGGTGCGCCAGTTGCAAATCCAGCATCAGGTGGTGT
>JBLHZH010000184.1:0-5475 GCA_047629695.1 Rhodoferax sp. | reverse complement strand
TGCGCAACATGACGGTTTGTTGCGCCAATGCGGTGATTTCGCTGCCGGCCAGAAATTCAGCTGGTAGGGCTTGCCCCGCAACTGCCAGGGCGTAACGGGCAGTTTCCGGGTTGTAATGTCCCGCTACCGCCTCACGACACAGATCGCCCAACACGGCACCGGCTTCGACTGAGGCCAGTTGGTCTTTGTCGCCCAGCAAGATTAGTTTGGCCCCGGGCGGCATGGCTTGCAGTAGGGCTGACATCATCTCCAGATGAATCATCGAGGCTTCGTCCACGATCAAGATATCCACATCGAGCAAGTGGCTGGCATTAAAGCGCAGCTGCCGGGTGTTAGGCCGCGCACCCAACAAAGCGTGCAAGGTACGGGCTGCGCCCATGCGTCGGGTGAGATCAGGGAGGTCAAGCTCATGGCCCAGGCGTTGACTTAGCTCCTGCAGTGATACATCAATCGATTGGCGCAACCGGGCTGCTGCTTTGCCGGTGGGTGCGGCCAGCACCACGCGCAGGCGCTGTGGCTCAGGATCCAGGGCAAAAAGCAGGGCCAACAAGCGCGCCGCTGTGTAGGTTTTTCCGGTGCCTGGCCCCCCCGTGATGACCGTGAGGCTGGCACGTAAGGCCACGGCACAGGCCAGCTTTTGCCAGTCGACTTCGCGGGTTTTGTCGACAATCTGATCCGCCGGGTCGAACAACCGGTCCAGCCACTGACGGGCTCGCGTCTCGTCCACAGCCTGGCTGGCGGCGCTGCGTTGCACCACGTCGCCTGCGACCTGACGTTCATGCAGCCAGTAGCGGCGCAGGTATAGCAAGGGTGTCTGGGCGCTGCCGCTCAGCACCAGCGGTTGACCCTGATCAGGCGGCTCTGACGCTTCAGCTCCGACCTGTAGATTGACGGCGCGCACCAGCGGGCTGGCGCGCAAGGCGGCCAACCAGTCTGCCAGAGTGGTGGGCAGTGTTTGCCACAAAATCTTGCGTTCATCTTTGGCGGCTGGAGGCCAGGCCAGCACCGTATCGGGCTGGTGCACCAGCGCTTGTAGTGGCAGGCAAGTGTGGCCCCGCCCCTCCATTTGCCCTAGCACGGCGCTGCTGACCAGCAAAGCAGGGGATGCAGCGGGATCGAGTTCGCGCATGAAGCTGGCTATGGCGCTATCTAGGCGGCGCAGCCAGCCCTGGTCAGCCCAGCGGTGTAAGACAAGCAGTGGATCGGTTGGCGCCATGGCACCGTTGTCCAGAGCGGTCTCTGATGTGGGTTCAGTCATGGCAACAGGGCTTGGGCTGATGGTACCTGGAATCAGTGCGAAGGTGTTCATGCGGACAGGGTTTCTTCTGCCAGCATGGCGTCGAGTTCCTCCAGCAGCGCGCGGCAGGGGGGAATCAGGCAGACCCCGTTTTGCGGGCCTTTGATGCCACGCAAAAACAGGTAGACCGCGCCACCCAGATCCTGTTCTGGGTCGTAGCTGGGCCCTAGGCGCATCCTGAGCAGTCGGTGCAGGGCAAGCAGGTAGATGGCGGCCTGGACGTCGTAGCGGTGTTCGGCCATGGCGCCTGCTAGCGTCGCGCTGTCATAGGCTGCATCGTCCGACCCCAAATGGTTGGACTTGTAATCAAGCACCCAGTATTTGCCCTCGTGTTGAAACACTAGGTCGGCAAACCCCATCAGCATGCCATGCAGCTGTCGTTCAGCCAGGCTAGGGCGCGCAAGATCAGGCAACAAATGCAGGCAGCATAAGTCGTCAATGGCTCTGGCTGGCATGCGCTGCACCGGTAACCAGAACTCCATTTCAGGCAGGACTTGGTGCAGATCGACCAGTGCGGCATTGGGCCCTGGCAATACGGTTTGAACCACCTCGGTGAGCCAGGCAACAGTGGCATCAGCCTGATGGCTGCGTCCGGTTCGCTCACAACGGCGACGCAACCGGACCGCCAGTGGCTCGTTATCGACTAAGGTAAAACCTTCGCTGCACAACCACTCTAGCTGATCGTGCAGAAAATTGCCGGCCTCAGCACCTCGCGCAAACTGATGCCAATCGGCGAGGTTGGCGGGTGTCAGCCGCGCTGAGTGTTCTGTCTGTCGTGTATCGTCGTCATTTCCCTCCAAATCCGGCTCATCGTCCGCAGCCCGCAAAGTTTGCAGGGGCGATAAGGCCGTACGTGCCAGTGTTGGGGCCAGGTCACGCGCTAGGCGGGAGAAGCTTCCAATCGTCCAGTTGCGCTCAAAGTCGGCCTGGTAGGGGGGCCGATCCTGCAATGCGGTCACCTCCTGGACACGGGTCAGTTGTGTGCAGGCGGTGTGGGTCGTTGCCCGCTGCAACTCGATACCAATGCAATGGGCGGCAAATTGTTGCAGCGGTGCGAGCCAGTCGTCAGCGGCAATCTCCTCGGTGCCACCGAGCAAATAACCGGCGCCACTGCGGTGCGAGATGCAGGCCGTGCTGTTGCCGGTTTTAAGCGCCGAAAATCCCAGCCATAGGGCATGGCGGGTCCGCGTCAGCGCCACATAGAGCAGGCGCAGGTCTTCACGCAGACGATCTTTATCGGCCAGCGCTAGCTCGTCTTTACTGAACTGCAGCAGCAAAGAGCGCTGGCCGGCGGTGTCGGCGAGGTTGACAAAGGAGGTGGTCTTGCGGTCTTTGGCTCGAAAGCTGGTGGCATAGGGTAGGCACACCAGCGGGTATTCCAACCCCTTGCTCTTGTGAATCGTGATGACTTTGACCAGGTCAGCGTCGCTTTCCAGCCGCACCACCTGGTCGTCGTTTTGGGTCCGGTCCTCGCCCAGCTCGGTCATCAGCCAGCGAATCAGTGCCTGCTCACCATCCAGCGTGCTGCTGGCGTTTTGCAGCAGCTCGGCCAGATGCAAAAAATTCGTTAACTTGCGCTCACCCTGCGAACCGCTGAGCCAGCGTGACGCCAGTCCCAGTTGATGCAGGGTCTGGCGCAGCATCGCCAGCACCCCCTGCATTTGCCAGACGCTGCGCAACTGGCGCAGTTGTTCACTGCGCGCATCAAAGGCCTCGTCGTTGCTGGCCAGCCAGCCCAACTCATCGAGGCTCAGGCCGAGGGTGCGGGTGGCGAGCCCAGCGCGTACCAGACGCACATCCTGCGGCGTGGCAACGGCTCGCAGCCAGTGCACTAGGTCTTGTGCCTCGACACTGTCAAACACCGAGTCTTTGTCCGACAGATAGACCGAGGCAACACCGCGGCGATCAAGTTCACGCCGCACGGCTGCGGCCTCCTTACCGGTACGCACCAGAATGGCAATGTCAGCCGGACGCAATGGCCGAAAACTGATGGGTATGCCGTTCTCCGCTGGCGTGGCAAACCCCGCTTGACGGTCGTTCAGCCAGGTCACAATTTGTTCGGCGCAGCGGGCGGCAAACAGCTTGCGCATGCCGTCCGAATTGCGAATCTCAAGCTCGTGCACCAGCGTCATGGCGGGCACCGCTCCCTGGCTGCTGACCAGTTGCTCTTGGCGGCCATGGGCCTGCACATTGACAAAGGGCAGGGGATTGTCGGCACCCTCGCGGTACATGAAGGCGCCTTCGCTGCGTGCATTGTCAGCTTGAGAAAACCAGTGGTTGACGATTTCCACTAGGGCTCGGGTCGAGCGGTAATTGGTTTCCAGCACGTAATGGCGCCCGGCGGTGGCCCGGCGCGCCTGCAGGTAACTGTAAATATCGGCGCCGCGAAAACCGTAGATGGACTGCTTGGGATCGCCAATCAGCAACAGGGCACTGTGCGGGTCATTGCTCTCAGTCTGGTAAATTTGGTCAAAAATTTGGTACTGCAGCGGCGAGGTGTCCTGAAACTCATCAATCAACATTACCGGTGACTGTGCCAGAATTCGCTCGCGCAGGCGCGCACCGTTGTCGCCCTGCAAGGCGCTGTTGAGACGCTGCAACATGTCTGCAAAGCCAAAGCTGGCGCTCTGACGTTTGAGTTGCAGCAGGCGCTGCGTCACCGCCGCCGCCGCGTGCAGTCGCACCGCCACACTGATTTCAGGCAGCTTTTCCAGGTCTTCCTTGAAGACCTGGAACTGGGCGAATTCAGAGGGCAGGACGATCGACGGCGCATCGGCTTTGCGGGACTGCATTAACCCGGCCGGGGTGAAGCGCTCCCAGCCGGTCTTCAGGTCAGGCTTCTCCGCTACACCAGCTCCATTGGCCCAGTCTTTGAGGGCGGCAAGCCAGCCGCTGTAATTTTTGGGACTGAGCTTGCGGCCGTCCCAGCCATTATTTTTGGTGGCTGTCTCAGCGTCCAGCCAGTCTTGCATTGTTTGTGCCCGCACCGCCCAGCCGACCCTGAGCTGTGCCATTGCCGTTGCGCGCTGCCATGTGGCTTGCTCCAGGACCTCGGCCAACGTGCTCTGGCCCGCTGCTGTTGGAAGGGGCTGGCTCAGTAACTCGCGCATGTCTGTGTTGAGTTGCGCCACGCCCGGCCAGATTGTCATCAACTGTGAGAGCTGCTCTGCGGCCAAGGGGTAACAGGCCCGACGCCAGTAGTCATGAGTGGCCTCGATGCGCAAGGCCTCTTCATCGGCCACGAGTTCTTCATCAAACAGGCAGCCACTGTCAAAAGCATGTTCCTTAAGCATGCGCTGACACCAGGCGTCAATCGTATAGACAGCGGCATCGTCCATACTTTCAGCAGCCATGGCCAGTGTCCAGGCAGCGCGATTGCGCTCGGGTCCCGGTGTGTACGCGGCCATCAGGGTGGTCAGAAAGTCATCACCTGGATCAGGTCTTTTTTCTTCCCTGAAGCATTGCGCGGCATTGAGCAGGCGCTCACGAATACGGTCTGACAACTCGCGCGTGGCAGCTCGGGTGAAGGTCATCACCAAAATCTCAGCGGGCCGTAGCGGGCGTTCAAAACCATGGGGCCCGCCATGACCCAGCACCAGGCGCAGGTAAAGAGCGGCAATAGTCCAAGTTTTTCCAGTACCGGCACTGGCCTCTATCAGGCGGCTGCCCCAAAGGTCAAAGCTGGCGGCATTTAATACCTGACTGGTGGGGGGGCGTAGAGGTTGGGTCATGGGCTTGTGATGAAGCTGGGCATAGCGCTCAGGTGTCAGGGGTCGCCAGCACGGGCGCGCTGTCATGAAAGCGGGCGGTGACGTGCGCTGTGGCCCAAAGTTCTAGCGGGGTATAGATCTGGCGCGCCAAGGCGTCAAAGCGGCCATCGGCGCTGAGTGCTTCAAAGTCGGGAAACAGGCGGGCCAAGCAGGACTCGGCAACCTCTCCGTTGATCAGGTAGCCGCCTTCGTATTGGCTGCTGGCATCTTTGTCGGCCAGCCAGGCCAGTGCAGTTTTGGGCGGCAGGGGCAGGGCGGTATTCATGCCTTCGCACCAGAGAGTGAGCAACTGTTGCAACATGGCCTGCGCTTCGGGCTGGGGCATTGGTGTGATGTCCAGCACACCATCGCGTCCGATCAACAGCCCCTGGGCCGTTACGCCGCTGGCCGCCAGCGCCAGGCTGCGCA